>JAFAZL010000382.1 GCA_019239815.1 Acidobacteriota bacterium | reverse complement strand
TTCACCATGTCACATCATTTCGATACGCCTTCCGCAAAAGAAGACCCCCGCATCAACATCTGCGACTTTTACTTGTTTCGCGGCCGACCGGGCACAACGGTCATGGCTTTGACCGTGAACCTGAATGCCGGCGTCGGCGCGCCAGACACCTTCCGCGACGAAGCGCTCTACGCCTTTCGCTTCGACACGGATCGCGATCTTCGCGAAGACGTCACCTTTAAGGTCCAGTTCAGCGCGCCCACTCACGCCGATGCCAGCGGGTATCGGCACGTTCAGTCCTTCACGGTCCGGCGCGCCACGGGAGCCGATGCTCTGAAGGGCGCCGCGGGCGAACTCATCATTTCTGCAGATACGGGACAGATCGCGACAGCGGATCAAGGCTGCCTGGCGTTCGCAGGTCTCGTGCCCGATGTTTTCGCCACCAATGGTGCGGGTTTCGGTGCCTTCAGAGCAGCTTTGTGGTCCGAAGACCGCTTCGCCCCAGAAGCGTTCCAGAATGGCCAGAACTACTTCGCCGGCAACAATGTCACCGCCATAGTCCTCGAGGTCCCCACCAGCATGATCGGCCGAGGTGTGGTGCATGCCTGGGCCACCGCATCGCTCTACGGGCACGCGCCCGAGGTGCAGGTGTCGCGTTGGGGTCTGCCAATGATCACCCACTTGCTGCTCTCCAATCCTTCGCTGCACGGCGCGTCGGAAAATTACAACCGAGCAGTCCCGGCGGACGAAGTCGCTTTGTTCTCCCAACCGATGCACGATTTTGTGGAAAAGGTCACGGCGCTTGCCCATTCAGCGGCCGATCCATCCGCCTACGCCACGCAACTCCTCGCGCGCCTCTGCCCATCGGTACTCCCGTATGAACTGGACACGCCCGCGTCATTCAGCTTCGCCGGCTTCAACGGCCGCGGCCTCGGCGACGACGTGATGGATGTGATTCTCACGCTGGTCACGAACACGCCTCTCGCCGATGGGGTGGCGCCCGATATGCGCCTTATGCGCCCGGATTTTCCGTATTTCGGTGAGCCGCACCCTAGGTCGGCGAGTGCCGCAAAGCAGTGAGCGCGAAGATCAAGCGCCCAAAATTACACCGAGGCGATCTCCAACGGATCGGTTTGCGCGGTACCCAACCAACGGCAACCGTCAGGCCAAATGGACTGAGTGCCTGACTAGCGCGCTGACCCGTTATTTCTATTTTGTCGAGGAGACGCTACCGGTTAATCCAGTCGCGATCGATTTCCTGGCACATCGGCAAACTTGCCGATTTTCTTGAAGCGTTGCTGGAGAACCTGAACTGTTTCACTAAGCTCTTGGACGCTCGCGGTGTTATCCGGAATTCGGCCGGCATCGATATCAGCAATCACATCCATGCAAAGCTGGTTGCTGCGCCGAACCCGGTCCTCGGCCAGTTCGCGAAGCGTCTCCCGATCATCGGACGTAGAAGATGTGGACACTCGGTGCTGTCGCAAGGTCTCCATCAGGCTAAGAATGTTGTCGATCGCAGATCGATATTCACGGACAAGGCGCACATCAACGTCCTGAGCCTTAAGAGCGTTTTCCAGATTCTGCAACTCCACGACGGTTTTGTTGACCTGCAGGTCGATGCCCCAAAAAACCTCGCTTGGGACCACGAGTTCGACAACAATCCCGCTCGCCACTCCCGACCGCGTATTCGGTGCCGCCAAAACTCGCGCCTCAGCCGTCTGAGCCGATAGAAAGTTGGCGAGTGTAACGCGCGTACCCACGTCCGGGTATTTCGACATTTTCAAAAAAGCCCCGTTTTCATTGACCTGCCGAGCTGTAGCTTCTTCCTTCAATGCCAGGCCGTTGGGGCCACGCCAACTCACCTCAACCGGAACGGTTACCGGAAGCCGACGACTTTTTCGTCGCTCTACCTCCCTACCCTCTGAATTCATTGGTCGCTTTTTGATCACGAGGCCCTCTTCTTTCGGAGTGAGTAGGCTAGAGGCAATCGTGGCCAATTTCTACTGGTCCGAGGAACAGCGTAACAATCTCTCTACTCGCGTCAGGGATGGTTTCGACGAGGGATTGACAAATTCCGGCATTTGCCAGTTCTACAAAACAGTTAGCGCAGGCAGGCGAATAGCTCGAACGAATGCTTACCGGATTCTGTCGGATCGGCGTCAAACTGGTCGGGCTGCCGCCGGGCTTGGAGGTCCTGAAATGAAGATCGGAAAGATCCTAGGTTACATACTGTTGGCGCTCGTGATCGTCGCCGCGATCGCAATCCCCGCGACGGTCGGCATTCATCCGTTCATCGGTCCGCGCAAACGCGCAGCCACCGACCGCGCATACGAGCGGACGCCCCAACGGCTGGAGCGGGGTCGGTATTTAGTCGACAATGTATCCGGTTGCCTGTTCTGTCACTCGCCCCATGATTGGACCAAGCATGACGCTCCCATTCCTACCGGAATGGCCGGCGCGGGTGCAGTATTTCCTGAGGCGGACCTGCCCGGAGCAGTGACCGCGCCGAATCTCACACCTGATCCGGAAACCGGGCTGGGCCGATGGAGCGACGACGAAATTGGCCGCGCCATTCGAGAAGGCGTCGATCGCGATGGAAACGCTCTGTTCCCGCTGATGCCTTACGAACGCTACCGGAATTTCTCGGACGAAGATCTAGCTTCCATCGTCGTTTTCCTCAGATCGCTCGCTCCGGTACGCAATCCGCTGCCGCCAACGAAGATTATCTTTCCAGTGCGCTACCTGATTCGCAATGCGCCCGCACCGATTACTTCTGCCGTTCCGAAACCGGATACGTCCACACCCGCAAATCGCGGAAAATATCTCGTTGAGGTAGCGGGTTGCGCGGATTGCCACACGCCGCAGAAGCGCGGCCAACCCCTACCCGGTATGAGCTTCGCGGGCGGCTTCATCTTCGAAGGGCCGTGGGGTCGCGTGGCTTCGGCAAATATCACACCGGATGCCGCGACCGGGTTTCCCTACGACACCGAAGCCATGTTTGCCAGCGCGCTACGTGCCGGATACGCAAGAGGCCGTGCGTTGAATCAGATTATGCCGTGGGAAGCCTATCGGGGCCTCACCGATGAGGACTTGCTCGCCATTTTTTCTTATTTGCGAACCATGCCAGCCGTGCATCACCGCGTGGACAACACCAAAGACCCAACAGAATGCCGCCTGTGTAACGCCAAGCACGGCGCCGGCGCCGAGAACTAAGATCTCCAAATCCGTTCCGATCCGTCGAGCAGAACTTGCCGGCCGAATTGACGACGAACGTATGACTCAAGGCAGCCTAGTCTCGTGCGGATGGTCGCCAACCGGTAACTAAGCAGCTCAGGTCCCGATAAACAGCATTACCGGAAGCTGCCCCACGCCGCGATCACTCCTCAAAACTCGGCAAATCCCGCGCACCCTTGTTTGGGGGAAGGTCGCCTAATTCGGCTCGCGCATTCAGTGGCTTTTGTATCAGGCTCCTACCCGTTGTGATGGCTGTCACCGCATTTACGCGCAAGTCTTGCTACCAAGAGACGCATCGTTCCGGCTCAAACCGGTGGAACCTTTGGCGCACCGGATTCGAGAGGCTTGGAGACTGTAATGAATCTCGCCCACTGGATGTATCGAGGTGGACACCCA
>JAFAZL010000342.1 GCA_019239815.1 Acidobacteriota bacterium | reverse complement strand
TACGCTTGCGCTGGAGCACGTCGAAACGATTGAAAAATTCGACGTCAAGATCAGTGCCGCGAAAGGCGGAACGCTGGCGGAGAAATCGTACGAGCATCTGTTGCAGGCGGATTTTCTGTCGGCGCATCAGGCTACGGGCAAGCGCGTGTACTTCACGATTGTGTTGGGCACGCGGGGCGAGCTTCGCGGCGTGCCGGTGCAGATTCGCTATCAGCCGAACTGGTGGTTTCAGGTTGTGCTGAATTTGATGGGGCAGACGCGGGCACAGTCGTAGCGACCGCCGACGCCGCGACTCAGCGGACGACGGACTGTTGGCAATACGTGCCTGACGCGTACTGCTGAAAAATGTTCACTAGGCGCTGCGTCCAACGGTCCACGATTTCGTCTCCGCTAAAAGAAATGATGATCGCGATCACGCGGCGAGTGTCGCTAGTGACCATGGTGCGTTCGGAATCGCTGGTCGGGCTGCCGTGTGGACCTCGCGAGTCGGCGAAAACCGGAAGGCCCTCCAGATTCAAATCGTATTTGCCGATGCCTTTGTAGGTTTCACCGCTGCGGCCGGCGCGAAAGATGATGTCACCTTCAACGTTGACGAGGTCATAGAGGCCGATCGATAGGCGGCTCTCGACTGAGACGAGATTGATCGAATCGACCACGGCGTTGATTTGCGGCAGGCCTTTGCCGCCGATCACGCGACGCAGTAACGCTTCAGCGCTGCCGCGATAGCGCGCGGGATCTTTGCCGAGCGCTTTGTAGGCGGCGCGAGTTGCAACGATTTCGGGAGCTTCTAGTACACCCCGAGGGAATGGCAGCTTGAGGATTTCATTGACGCGCTGCTGCATCAGCGCGAGAAGATCCTGCGGCGAAGGCGGCGCTTCGACCGAAGCGGTGATACAACCCAACGCTGCGCGCGGGCACTTCTTTTTCAGCCCATCGTCGATGGTCACTTGCATGGGCTCATCGTACATGAGGAGTCGCCGCGTTTGCTCAGCGAAACCGTTTTCGCTAAGCCTCGCGCACCGATGCGAGACCTCGCGTGGTCAACGCTTTCTGCAACAGCGGCTGAATCTGAGCGCAAATGTGATCGTTCGCATACCCGGCCCAGGCTACGTCGGCTTTCAGGTTGAGCGGTGCGTTCAGCGGCTGACCCGTTTCATCGGAAATGAAAACGCCGGCTTCGCGCGCGATCAGCTCCGTACAGAGATCGTAAGGATGACAACAAAGACCTGGTTGCAATCCTCGGTCCCTCAAAATGTCGAAAAGCAACGGACGAAGATCGGCTAGGAAACGATCATGACCCATGATGAGTTCGTAGAGCTGACCGCCTGTCGATAGATATTGGTCTTCAAACGAATACGCTTTGCCTTCTTTGCCAACGCCTACTGCAGCCAGCGAGATTTCGTCGTCGATGGATGCCAGCACGTCTCGCCCACCCGAGAAAAATCGTGTGATGGAACTGAAGCCGTGAGTCAAATCTTTTGCCGTTGATGGCCGCGGAAACAGTGGCTTCCGTTCCCCATTGAAGCGATTGAAACGCTCGCCTTGCACGCCTTCGCTGCGAATCGCCCAGAACGAGTCACACAGGTGCTGCTTGATCAAGGGGAGTTCGGTCTGGACTGCGATCTCAATGTCGGAGAGCGATGTGGACTCACCGCGATTCGGCGCGATACCGGTCAGAATCCAGGCGCTGCGCTTTTGATACATCAACGGGCGAGTGCCGTCGATCGGATCGGCGATGATTCGCCACATGACTTCCGATTCCGGCACGCCCCGCGGAAGACAAATCTTTCCGCCACGCAGTCCCTCCGCGATCAGCACGATCGGCACGCGCGACGCAATTCGGTCGCTGAAAAGCTCCACCAGCATGGATTCGCTAACGCGATCGACGAAGTAAATCGTGTCCCCTTCGCCATCGACATCCGAAAACACACTGGCTACGGAAGCGGGAGAACTGGATTCGCATACCGAGGTCACGGCGGCGCGAATGTCTTCGTGGATCGAACGCACCGAGGAGAGCAGCCAGTCTTTGTCTCGCACAGGGAGTCCTTTTTGTGATGCGGGGTAGTTCGGTCAGGCGTGGGGAACAAATCACTTGACCCGATAGAATCTTCTGTTAGATTTTAACACCCTTGATGAGAAATTTAAACAGCAAGGTAATCCCGCGCTCTTCGGAAGAACGACAGAGCGAAATCCTGCTGCATGTGAAAGAGAAAGGCGCGGCGACAATCGGCGAAATCGCGGGTCGTTTCGCTGTTTCGGAAATGACAGTGCGCCGCGTTCTGCACAAGTTGGCGGACGCGGGGCTGGTGATTCGGACGCCGGGCGGGGCGATGGTCGCGCCGTCCGGTTCGATGGAACGAACCTTCGTGGAGCGGTCGGAAAAGATGGCGACCGCGAAGGATGCACTGGCGAGGGTCGCAGCGAGTCTCGTGAGAGAGGGCGAGACAGTCCTGCTGGATTCAGGCACGACGACGCGTTACATCGCGCGGCATCTGGGCGGGCGCCGCAACTTGGTGGTCGTAACGGCATCGCTGGCGGTGCTCGAAGAACTGGCGGGAAGTCCAGGAATTCAGGTACGCCTGACAGGTGGCGTTTATCGTCGCGGCAGTCACGACCTGTGCGGCAGCGCCGTGGAAGCGTCGATGGAGAGCATCTTCGCCGATCGAGTTTTCTTCGGCGCCGCGGCTCTGTCGTTTCACAAAGGCGCGATGAATTTTGACCAGGAGATGCCGAGGGCACTGCTCAGCGCCGGGAAACAAAAAATCCTGGTGCTCGACAGCAGCAAAATCGGGATCGAAGCCGTATATCGGCTGTGCCCAATAAAAGATTGCGACCTTGTTGTGACGGACAAAGGAGTGAAACCCGCGGATCTGAAAAGACTCCGCAAATTGACGGACGTACTCATCGCGGAATAGCCCCCCGAGAAGCTGGCCGCGAAAAAGATAGATAGGAGGTCGAATCGATGAAGTACAGGGGTGTGCTTTTATTGGTTTGCTGTCTCGCGCTTTGCGTTGGAAGTTTTGGCCAGATCAATACGGGAAAAATAACGGGATTCATAACGGATGCGAGCGGCGCGGTCGTTCCGTCCGTGCCGGTCACAGCGGTTGACGACGCGACTGGCGTCGTAACACGAACCGAAACGTCGGAAGGGGGCGAGTATGTTTTGAACTTCCTCGTTCCGGGGACGTATCGGATCGCCGTCGAGAAATCAGGCTTCAAGAAGATTCTGCAGACAGGCGTGATTGTCAACGCTGGCGGTATCGAGCGCGTCGATTTCACGCTGGCGATCGGGAACGTGGATCAGGTCGTGGGAGTCGAAGCGAATCCCATCAATGTTGCGACCGAGACTTCGGAGCTCTCGCAGACGTTCAGTCACAAAGAGCTGGACGCTCTTCCCAACATCGACCGCAATCCGCTGTTCCAGATGAATCTGATTCCCGGCGCAAACAATGACGTGGGCAGCGGCAACTACGGCACAAACGGCGGTGAAAATGGCTCGGCCGTGGGCCAGACGCGGCCGCAACTCGCTTCGATCGGCGGCGTCGACGCGAATGCAAACTCGATCTATATCGACGGCGTGCCAAACCGCGAGCCGCAGAACGCCTATATCAGCCTGACACCGGGAATCGAAGGCGTGCAGGAGCTGGAGGTCTACACCGGCAAATATAACGCCGAGTTCGGCTTCTCCGGCAGCGCCGTCGTGAACATCACAACGAAATCCGGAAGCAATCAGTTACATGGCGCGGCGTTTGAGTTTCTCCGTAACGAAGCGACCGATGCTCGCAACTATTTCGGCGGCGGCGAACCGAACACGCCGTTTCGCCGCAATCAATTCGGCGGCGCCATCGGCGGGCCGATCCTGAAGAACCGGTTGTTCTTTTTTGGCGATTACCAGGGCATCCGGCTCAAGACCAGCTCGACGAAATTTACAACCGCGCCAACGGCAAAAATGTTGACAGGCGACTTCTCGGAGCTGTATGTGCCCGGGCAGGTCGATGACGCTGGAAACACGTTCGGCCAGATCTACGACCCCAGCACGAGAGTTTTGGACGCGTTCGGCAACGTAGTGAGCGCGACTCCCTTTCCGGGCAACATCATTCCGCAATCGAAGTGGGACTCCTCGGCTGCTGCGATGAACGCCGCGAACATATTTGGCGTGGCCAATCTTCCCGGCATCAGCAACAACCTTCGCTACCTGAGCAACAACAATCAAACAACCGATCAAGCCGACGGCCGTATCGACTTCGACCGAACCAGCTCCGACCGCATCTTCTTCCGCTATTCGGTGCTGGACGCTGTGAACCTCTACACGACAAACGTGAACACGTTCTTCCAAGACGCGAACGTGAACTCCAACACGTTCAACCAGAACATGCAGGTTTCCGACTTTCACATTTTCGGCGCGACAAAAACGAACGAAGTGCGCCTCGCCTTCAACCGCTCCAACGTTCGAACGGGTCTTGCGAGCCAGTCGCAGGATTACAACAACCAGTTTGGAATTCCGAACGGCAATCTCTCCAACGACCAAGCCACAAAAGGATTGGCGGAGTTCATCATGGCGGGTGTGCCGTCGATCGCGACGCCCGACTGGGTCGGCTACATCGTCAGCAACACAGTCTCGCTGACCGACAACTTCACCTGGACCAAGGGACGACACGTTCTTAAGTTCGGCACGAACATCAACCACGTCGTCGACGTCTCTGCCGACACGATCGGCGGCGACAACCCGCGCGGCGCACTCACCTTCAGCGAAGCGATGACTCCGTTTGATGGCATCGGCTTCAACGGAGGCGGAAACGCCGCGAATGCGCTGGCCGTTCAACCGGTCGGTTACGCCGCATTCTTGCTGGGCGACATGACGGCAAGCGCGCGTGCTCACTTCGTCGCGGGCGCTCCGTATCAGTCCTATTGGCAAAATGCGTGGTACGCGCAGGATGACTTCAAGATCCTGCCGTCGCTCACATTGAACATTGGATTGCGTTACGAGTTGCTCAGCCGCCCGGTGGAGCGACACAACCGCCAGTCGAACTGGGATACTCGAACCAACCAACTCGTCGTCGCAACCCCGAACGATCGCAGCCCGGCGCTCGGCCTCGATCCGAACGATTGGGGCCCGCGCGTTGGATTTGCGTGGACGCCCGACCGCGGGAAAACGAGCATCCGCGGCGGCTACGGCATTTCGTACTGGATGGCTTACTGGTCCGGCCCGCTGACGATTCTGGGGCTCACTTATCCCAACTACGCGAAGCAATCGCTTCTGACTCCCAACAACCTGACGCCGTCGCTGAAATTGTCGACAGACGGAATCCCGTTGGCGAACGCGGTCTATGACCCCAACGGAAACCTATTGATTCCCGACAACGCGGTCGTTCGCGGAGCTGACTATAACTGGCAAAACCAGCGTGTCGATCAAGCGAACCTCAACATCGAACGCGAAATCCGACCGGGGATGGTTGTCGACATCGGCTACCTCAATGTTCGCGGCATCCACAACAATCACTCCGTGAATATCAACCAGGCGCCACCCACGGCTCCCGGCACCGACTTCAACCTTGATCGCCCGCTCTACGGTCAGTATCCGCAGCTTGGCGATATTCCGATCTCAAAGTCGATCGCGAGCAGCCGCTACGATGCAATCACGGCGCGCTTCACCGCGAATCTGGCTCATTCGATTTACATCAACGCGAGCTACGCACACGGACGCAGCTTCTCCAACGGCAACAACCTCGACCAGACCAACATCAATCAGTACTACGGTCCGACGCAGGAAGACATCGCGCACATCTTCAACGCCCAGTTCTCTTGGGATGTGCCCGTGGGTCACGGACGACATTTCCTGAATACTTCCAATCGCTTCGTGGATGCGATCCTGGGCGGTTGGCAATACGCCGCGCTCTTGCACATCCGCAGCGGCACACGCTTCGACATCGTCACTTCCGACGGGACATCGCTCAACAACGGTCAGACCAATCGCGCCGATCGCGTCGGCAACGGCGTGTTGAGTTCTCCGTCGGTGAATCAGTGGTTCGACACCAGCGCCTTCGTGATCCATTCGACGCCCGAGACCTACGGCAACGCCGGCATCGATCCTTTGCACGCCGACGGTCAGCAACAGCTCGACTCGTCGCTTTCCAAGACATTCCACATCACCGAGCGGCACCAGATTCAGTTCCGCGCGGATGCGTTCAACACCTTCAACCATCCAAACTTTGCGGCACCGGACAACATCGTCGGCGATCCGTCCGAGGGACAAGTGTTTTCGACCTCGATCGACAATCGCCGGATGCAGTTCTCGCTTAGATATTCGTTCTAGGCGACGAACCTGGGGCGCTCAGGTGACTCGGAACCCCGAGCGCCCCAGGATTTGAAATGGGTTAGACGCGGCTTTTGCAGTCTCTTGTTCGCGCCGCTTTTCACGAGATACGAATTCGAAAGGGATTTCGGATACGGGGCCAAATGGCGCGAAAGAAATTGTTTGTGATCGGTGCTCGGGGATTTCTTGGGCAGCACGTCGTGCGGCTCGCCGAGCGCTGGCATGACGTCTGGCGCGGAGAGCGAACGCCAAATGCTTCACCGAACTCCGTGCAGATCGACATTGCCGAGCCGGCGAGCGTCGACTGGGCGTTTCAGGCTTTGCGGCCGGAACGCGTGCTTCTGCTCGCGGCAATATCGGATATCGATGCATGCGAAAAATCTCCAGAGGCGGCTTTTGCGACGAATGCCAAGGGACCTGAGAATGTCGCTCGAGCTTGCGCGCGGTATGGCGCCCGGATGCTCTTTACCTCATCGGCCGCAGTATTCGATGGCCGAAAACACGGCTACCGCGAGGACGATCAGCGAAGCCCCCTGAGCGTCTACGGCAAGACCAAGGAGGCAGCGGAAGATTTGGTCACAGGAATTCTGCCCTCGGCGATCGTTCTTCGCTTTGGACTCGTGATCGG
>JAFAZL010000337.1 GCA_019239815.1 Acidobacteriota bacterium | reverse complement strand
GCAAATTGAATTCGAAGGCGAACGCCTCCGACCACCGAAAGCTAAAGCCCGTTCGCGCGCCCCGTCTTCTTCGCGAGCTGCGACTGAATCTTCTCCAAAAACGCATCGCCGCCGTCGCCATTTTCTCCGGCTTCCGATAGCGTGTGCAGCTCAGCCACCGCCAGCGTGCAATGCGCCAGCGCCTCGTAACTCTGCCGCCGCGCCGCAACCAGCTTCGGATAACACCTCGCCACCGTTTCATGCGGCGTCTCGCCATTCTTCGGCTGGAACGCTCCCCGCCACAACACCGGCTTCGGATCGGTCAGGTAGCGCTCGATGAGCAACTCCTGCTCCTGCGGCGAAGCCGCGAGGTACACCACCGTCATCTGCCGCCGCAACCGCATCAATATATTGTTGCCGGTGTAAATGACGCTGCCCGTCGTATCCAGAACCAGCTCGCGTGTCCGATCCCGCTCCAGCTCGTTCAGCACTTCATCGAGCGCGGCAATCTCCGCTGACAGATAGTCGGCCTCCCGCTGCGCATACGTCGCGCTGTCGGGCCAACCCATCCACGCCGCGACGCCGTTGATCCCGCTGTAGCCGTCGGCCGCCAGTTGCGCGCCCAGCCGCTCCTCGATGCGGTCGTCGCATGAGATGGCCGGCCGCCCGTTTGCCGCTAAACGCTTGGCCCAGAATGTTTTCCCGGCGCCCGACATGCCGACCAGTGCAATCCGCAACGCAGGGGACGATTGGCTCACCATAAATTTGTCGCCCCTACGATAACGTGCAGTCCCCGCCCGAGCAAGTTTTCGCCTCCACCACGATGTTGTAGGGGGCGCAGCATGCTGCGCCCCTTGTCCGCACAATCTCCGTGTCTTGAGAGGTCAGCGCCGGTTTACCCAGAGCTCCGAAGGGCATCTTGCCGGCGGTCTTTCGCCGCCCTATTGCGTTCCCGTCTCAAATTCGAAAAAAACGATGAAACATTCGCCTCCCCTAAACGTCTTATGGTAAGAGAACCGTCATGACTGACAAGAAAGACGATCTGTTGCAAGGCACTCTCGACCTCTTGATTCTCAAATCGCTCGCCCGCGGACCGATGCACGGCTACGGCGTCGCGGAATGGATCCACGAAAGCTCGCAGGACGTGCTGCGCGTGGAGGAAGGCGCGCTCTACCCCGCGCTGCACCGGCTGGAGCTTCGCGGCCTGCTTTCCGCCGAGTGGGGTGTTTCCGACAACAACCGCCGCGCGAAGTTTTACGCGCTAACTGCAGCCGGCAAGAAGCAGCTCATGCAGGAAACCGAATACTGGCGGCGGATGTCGGGTGCGATCGCGCGCGTTTTGCAAACGGCGTAGTCGCAACTCTCGAAAGTGTGGCGACCGGAAACGGACGATCAAGAAAAAGGAGACAGCGATGGCGAACGGATGGCTCAGCAAAATCTGGCAGCGCATTCGCGCCACATCGCGCCCCGATCAGCTCAGTCGCGATCTCGACGACGAACTCGATTTCCACGTCTCCCAGCGCGCCGACAAAAATCGCGCCGCCGGCATGGACGCCGCTGAAGCTCGCTACGCCGCCCATCGACAACTCGGCAACGTCACAAACGTCAAGGGGCGCACGCGTGACGTGCGCATCTTCACATCTCTCGAGACTCTTTGGCGCGATTTCACATACGCGTTGCGCACGCTCCGCAAGAAGCCCGGCTTCGCCGCGGTCGCCATCGCCACGCTCGCGCTCGGCATCGGCGCGTCTACCGCAATTTTCAGCGTGATCGAAAACGTCCTCATCGAGCCTTTCCCGTATCCGGGCGCCAACCGCTTCATGACCGTCGAAATTCACGACGCCGCCAACGTCGATGCCGCCGGCCGCGCCGAATACTCCTCGCCTGAATTTCTCGATTACATCGAAAAAAATCACGTCTTCGGTCTCACGATCGCCGACGCCAGCGAAGACGTCCTTTACCAGGTTGGCGGCGGAATGGAACGCCTTCACGGAGTTCTCTGCACGCCGAACACCTTCGAGTTTTTTGGTCTCCCCGCGCTCTACGGCCGCGTGATGGAACCCGCCGACTACGAGCCCGGCGCGCCGCCGACTTTCATCCTCGGCTATAAAGCGTGGAAATCGCACTTCGGCGCCGATCCATCGATCATCGGTGAAACATTTATTCTGAACGGCACCGCGCGCACGCTCATCGGCATCATGCCGCGCCGTTTCGGATGGGGCGACGGCGACGTCTTTCTTCCTGTAATGCCGACCCGCGCCGAGCACGCCTTTGTCGCTGGTGAATTTCCGCCGGTCTGGTATTTGATGGGCCATCTGAAGCCCGGCGTCAGCGTCGCGCAAGCCCAAGCCGATCTCACCGTCATTGCGAATCAGCTCGCGAAAATTTATCCGAAGAGCTATCCGTCGCGTTTCGTCGTAAAAATCGTCTCGGCAACCGACATGGTCGTCGGAAATTTCCGCACGACGCTCACGCTCACCCTCGGCGCCGTCGCGCTGCTCTTGCTCATCAGTTGCGCAAACTTGGCGAATCTCATGCTCGCCCGCGCCACCACTCGTGAAAAAGAATTTGCCGTGCGTTCGGCCCTCGGCGCGAGCCGCTGGCGTCTCATCCGCCAGCTTTTGGTCGAGAGTTTGATTCTCTCCGTTTGTGGCGGCGCGATCGGCGTCGGACTCGCCGCGCTCGGACTCAATTCTATCGTGGCGCTAATTCCCCCGATCACGATTCCCGCCGAAACACAGATTTCGCTGAATCTTCCGGTGCTCGCGTTCGCGCTCGCCATTGCGATGCTGACGCCGATGCTCTTCGGCCTAGTTCCAGCCCTGCGTGCCGCTCGCAACGATCTCGA
>JAFAZL010000334.1 GCA_019239815.1 Acidobacteriota bacterium | reverse complement strand
TGGAGCCAACTCCCTTATTCCCTGTAGAAATCTTTTCCAAGCCATCGTCGTTCAAGTGCCCGACACATCCGGGCGGTGTACGGGCGCAGCACTGCCTTGCCCTGAGCTGAGCCTCGAAGGCTGCGCCCCATGTCCGCAAGATCGATCCGCCTTGGGGCTCAAGCCTCGGTCTTTCCCGTTTTGGAACGTGATTCGAACTAAGTAACCATTTGACAATCAGTTAAATCATGCTATAATGCTTCGTGAGTTTCGCCTCTTACGTCGAATCCCGCCGCGCTCCGAAGAGCTCTTTCATTTCGCGCTGTTCATCCCTCTGCATCTCGCTTATTTTCAGCGGCTTGCACACTCCTGAATTTGGTATTTCCGCAACTGTCCCATATTCAGTAACTTCCACACTCTTCGGAAAACATAGGGGTGTACCCCTCAAAAGCGAATCTCAAGCGAAGCTCGCAGTCGCAAAGAATATGTTGCCGCTCCCGCCGACTCCGAATCCTCCCGCGCGCGACCTCGTTCCACGACCCTGCTATTCTTAGGAGCCAGCTAACCCATCGACTAGGTCAACGAAACAATGTTTGAGAACCTTACAGAAAAGCTCCAGCGCACTTTTAAAAACCTTCGCGGCCAGGGCAAGCTCACCGAAGAGCACCTCGACGCCGCCCTCGCCGAAATTCGCGAAGCCCTCCTCGAAGGCGACGTCAATGTCGGTGTCGCCGACGAGCTCCTCGCCAACATCCGCGCAAAGTCCATCGGCTCCGAAGTCATGCTCCAGCTCTCGCCCGACCAGCAGGTCGTCAAGACCGTCCGCGACGAGCTCACCACCATGCTCGGCAAACACGCCAAGCCGCTCTACGCGTCCAAGCCGCCGTCGGTCTGGATGATCGTCGGCCTTCAGGGTTCTGGTAAGACCACCACCACCGGCAAACTCTCGAAATGGCTCCACAACAACGGCCATCGTCCCCTCGTCGTCTCCACCGACGTGTACCGTCCCGCAGCGCGCGAACAGCTCGCTCAGGTTGCGAAAGCGGTCGGCACGGCGATCTGGCCCGGCAAAGGCACCGACAAGCCACTCGAAATCGTTCGCGGCGCCATCAAGGAAGCGAAGCTGTCCGCGAGCGATGTCATCCTCGTCGACACCGCCGGTCGTCTCCACATCGACGACGAATTGATGAACGAATTGTCGATGCTGAAAAAAGAATTGCAGCCCACGGAAATCCTCTTCATCGCCGACGCGATGATCGGTCAGGACGCGGTCCGTTCTGCCGGAGAATTTCACAAGCGTCTCGGCCTCACCGGCATCATCCTCACCAAGCTCGACGGCGACGCCCGCGGCGGCGCCGCTCTCTCGATCGGCAAAGTCACAGGCGCTCCCGTAAAATTCGTCGGCCTCGGCGAAAAATACGACGCGCTCGAAGGTTTCTTCCCCGAGCGTATCGTCTCGCGCATCCTCGGCATGGGCGACTTGATGTCGCTCATCGAACGCGCCGAAGCCGCCGTCGACAAAAAAGCCGCGATGGAGCTGGAACGCAAGCTCCGCAAAGAAGAATTCACTCTCGAAGATTTTCGCGATCAGTTGAAACAAATCCGCAAGATGGGCCCGCTCGAACAACTCGTCGACATGCTTCCCAAAGTCGGCCCGCTCGCCAACCTTCCGAAAGACGCCAAGGTCGACGAAGGCATGCTCAAGCAGGTCGAAGCCATCATCAATTCGATGACCAATCAGGAGCGCCGCGATCACAACGTGATCGATGGCAAGCGCCGAAAACGCATCGCCGCCGGTAGCGGCACCACCGTTCAGGAAGTAAATCAGGTTCTCAAGCAATATCTGCAAATGCGCACCATGATGAAGCAATACGGCGCCATGGCCGCCCGCGCCAAAATGAAAGGCCTAGGCAAACTCGCCGGCATGGGCTGATCTCCAATCACGCTCGGCTGGCAGAGCATCCTCCGTCGACAACGAGTGCCAAGTCTCAGCCATTTCCGTTGAGCCGCGACACACAAAAATTTGTCATTCCGACCGGAGCGAGCCGACGCCTTTTCTTCGCGTTCGCTCCTGCGAACGCGTCGGCTCGCGTAGTGGAGGAATCTCTCTTCGGTTTTTCGTGGATTGCAATTCGAGCGACTCGGAGTCGAACGACGGTTCACTTCGCGAAATACAAATCCGCGACCTTCGCCGCGAGCGCTCCCGGATCGAGATCGGTCCGATTGCACAGCACAACGATCGACATCGCGTCTCGATTGTCGAGCCGGCCACTCTCCGTCGCGCTCGCGCCGAATCGCTCGATGTAAGTATGAAAACCCATCGTCTCGCCGTAATGCCACATGCGCGGATGTCCTCGATACGGATCGAGAAACCAGCCGAAGCCGTAGGCGACAGGCGTTCCCGCAGGTCGATCCTGACCGGCAGGCCACACCGGCTTAGCGCCACCCATCAGCGTGCCCGGCGTCAGCGCAGGACGCATCTCAACTTCGCTGAGGAGCGTGTGCTTGGCCAGCGCTTCGTCCCACTTCGCCAGGTCGCGCAGCGACGAATAGACGCCGCCGTCACCGAGCGTTGCCGAAGTCGAACTCTGATCAGTTTGCCTCCAAGCGTTGCTGTCCCGAGAATGCCCGAACGCACGGTTCGCAACTTCGTTTTTTCCTTTCTCGTACGCGAGCGTTTGGTCCATGTTCAACGGCGCAAAAATTCGCTCATGCAGGAATTCGCCAAAACTTTTTCCCGAGACTTTTGCGACAACAAGCCCCAGCACGACGTATCCCGAATTGCTGTAAGCCCATTTCGTTCCCGGCGGAAACAGAGTCGTGTGTTCTTTTTCGAGCAGCGCCAGAACATCGGCGTCATGAATCTGATCCTGTTCGGTCCAACTCCGCCCGCCGCTCTTTTCTTCCTGCTCCATCAGCGTCTCGTAGTCCGGCAAGCCGGAAGTGTGGTGCAGCAAATTGCTGATCGTGATCGTCGCGCCGTACGCGGGAAACTCCGGAAAAATTTCGGCGAGGCTTTGCTCGTACTTCAACTTCTTGTCATGCTCGAGCAACATGATCGCCATCGCGGTGAATTGTTTTGTGCACGACGCGAGCCGGAAATTTGTTTCGGGATCGATCGCCGCGTGCGAATTCAAGTTGCGAACGCCGTACCCGTGCTCAAAAATCGTGCGTCCCGCGCGCCGGACCAGCACCGCCACGCCCGGCGACTGCGCGTCGGTCAAAGGCGCGAAGATAGCCTCTATTTTGGGTATCATCTGGTCCTCAGCCCCGCCCTGACTGGAAAGGCTCGCTCCGCGCAAATGAACGCTCGGCATCAATATCATGGCGACGCAAGTCGCTACCAAGGCGACGTAAAACCCCAAGAGCGAGGTGCCTCCAACGGAAAATCGCGCGAATCGCATGGGCTTTGTCCTCCCGGGCTAGGCGATCGGCGGCAGCATACCACTCGGACGCGAGTAGCTACGCTCCATTCATCAGCCCGTAACACGCTTACGCTATTTCTCTGCGTCCCAACCAAGACAACCTTATGAAACGTCAAGCGCTCGACGATCCGCGCCACTATCTCAACCGCCACGTAGAGTGGCTCGAATTCAATCGCCGCGTGCTCGAAGAAGCCC
>JAFAZL010000240.1 GCA_019239815.1 Acidobacteriota bacterium | reverse complement strand
TGTGTTTCCATGCGGTGAAGATGGCGAGGGATTCTTCGCGCAGGAGTTGCGTCATGGGAATTTCACGCGACGCGAACGGAAGGTAGAGTTCGTCGTAGATGAAGGCGTCGTCGAATCCCGCGGCGGCGGCATCGCCCGCGCTGCTCGCGAAGAAAACGCGCGCGGGTCTCGCCCAATAGATTGCACCCAAGCACATCGGACAAGGCTCGCAGGTGGTGTAGAGGTCGCAGCCGTCGAGCTGGAAGGCTGCGAATTGTGCGCAGGCGGCGCGAATCGCGACGACCTCGGCGTGGGCGGTGGGGTCGTTTGTGGCGGTGACGCGGTTGACGCCTTCGGCTACGATGCGGCCGTCGCGGACGATCACGGCGCCGAATGGGCCTCCGCCTTTGCGGACGTTTTCAAGCGCGATGGAGATGGCGCGGCGCATGAATTCGGGGTTTGGCGCGTTGGAATCGGGTGGCTTGCTATCGGTCATCGTCGTGAGTGGATGTTGGTTCAGCTTGCCTGCTTCGCGGCGAAAGCGCAACGCAACGCGACGCTGGAATTGCCACTGATTGGACGAATTTGGAGTAGGATAAGCGCAGCGGTTCTGCCCAGAATCGGCTGTCGCGAGAATGCAGCGAGGCGTTCTGCGCACAGCCAGCGAAGAGGACTCCATGACACAGATCGAGAATGTGAGCCGGCGCGGATTTTTGAAGGGGATGGCAGGAACGTCGGCTTTTGTGCTGGGGGTGACGCTGTCGCCGAAATCGCTGTTCGCGAAGAGCAGCGTGGCGGGCGGCGATGTGCTGGCGGGTAGCGGAACGGATGTGCTCGCGGCGGATGCGGTTGCGCCGATGTCGAAGGCGGCGTTGCAGGCGGGCGTTTATCTGGCCGTGGATACCGATGGAACGGTGTATGTGATCGCGCACCGGTCGGAAATGGGGAACGGTGTGCGGACATCCCTGCCGCGGATTGTGGCAGATGAGCTCGATGCGGATTGGGCGCGGGTGAAAGTGGTGCAGGCGACGGGCGATGAGAAATACGGGGATCAGGATACGGACGGGTCGCATTCGGTGGTGAGCTTTTTTGTGCCGCTGCGTGAAGCGGGCGGGGCGGCTCGGCTGATGCTAATGCAAGCGGCGGCTGCGAAGTGGAACGTGCCGGTGGCGGAATGCTCGACGGATTCGGGGTACGTGGTGCACAAAGCGTCGGGCAAGAAAGCGGGATACGGAGAGCTGGCGGAAGCGGCGTCGAAGCTGGAAGTGCCGAAGAAGGAAGACGTCAAGTTGAAGCCGCGGAGCGAGTGGAAATACATCGGCAAAGATGCAGCACTGTATGACCTGCACGATTTGTGCACCGGCAAAGGCGTCTACGGGCAGGACGTGCGCATGGACGGGATGCTTTATGCGACCGTGATGCATCCGCCGGTGATGGGGAGTTCACCGAAGACGATCGACAACAAGGCGACGCTCGCGGTGGCGGGAGTGAAGCGGACGGAGACCATCGACACGTTCAAGCCGCCGGTGTTGTATCAGGCGCTCGGCGGTGTGGCGGTGCTTGGTGACAATACGTGGTCGGTGATGCAGGGGCGGAAGAAGCTCAAGGTGGAGTGGAGCGACAGCCCGCACGCGGTGTTTACATCGAGCACGTTCCGCAGAGAGATGGAAGAGAAGGCGCGGAAGCCGCAAAAGGTCGTGCGCGACTTCGGAAATGTCGATGAAGCGTTTGCGAAGGGCGGCAAAGTTGTCGAGGCGTCTTACTATGCGCCGCTGCTTGCGCATGCTTCGATGGAGCCACCGGCGGCGCTCGGCGTCGTGCACGACGACGGCAAAGTGGAAGTGTGGGCGCCGACGCAGAGTCCGGTGGGCGCGCGGGACACGATTGCTGCGGCGGTTGGTGCGAAGAAGGAAGATGTTACGGTTCACGTGACGCTGCTCGGCGGAGCGTTTGGGCGGAAGTCGTTTCCGGATTTCGCGGTCGAGGCAGCAGTGCTGGCGAAAAAGACTGGTAAGCCGGTGAAGGTAGTCTGGAGCCGCGAAGACGACATCAAGTTCGATTCGTATCACTCGGTGTCGGCGATGTACTTGAAGGCGGCGCTTGGCGCCGACGGAAAGCCGAACGCGTGGTTGCAGCGCACGGTGTTTCCACCGATCGGATCGACGTTTGCGGCGGGAACGGAATATTCGGCGCCAGATGAATTGGGGTTGGGGTTCAGCGATTTGCCGTATGCGATTCCGAATCATCGTTCGGAGAATGGGCCGGCGCAAGCGCACGTGCGGATTGGATGGTTCCGGTCGGTGGCGAATATTTATCACGCGTATGCGATTCAGTCGTTTACGGATGAATGCGCGGCGGCGGCGGGAAAGGATCCGGTCGAGTATTTGCTCGCGCTGCTGGGACCAGATCGAATTATTCCGAAGGACGAGTTGCCTAAGGACTATTCGAATTACGGTGGAGATTATTCGCAGTATCCGATCGACACGGCGCGCTTC
>JAFAZL010000201.1 GCA_019239815.1 Acidobacteriota bacterium | reverse complement strand
GATGCTGCCACCCTCGAATCGGCCAATTCTTGTCGTACAAATTGAAAATCGGCGACACCGACGTCAAATCCATGTTCGCTTCGTAGTACGCATCCAGCGTCCCGACGTCGCGCCAGTACAACGCATCTTTCTTATTCTCATCGACGAAGTTGTACGCATACACACGATGCTTCGAAATAATCCGCGGCAAAATATCCTTGCCGAAATCGTGCGCCGACTTCGGATCCTCGGAATCCGCCAGCAAAATTGGAATCATCAGCTGCGTGTTGAAAATGTAAATTCCCATCGACGCGTTGCAATGCCCCGCGTGATGCGGCGATTCCTTCGGATGCGCCGGCTTCTCTTCAAACCCGCGAATCCTGTAATCCTTATCGACCTCAATCACGCCAAACTGCTTCGCCGCGGACGCGATTGGCACCTCGATGACTCCAACCGTGACTTCCGCGCCCGACTCCACATGCTGTTGCAGCATGCGGTTGTAGTCCATCTTGTAGATGTGATCGCCCGACAAGATAAAAATATATTTCGAATGCTCGCTGCCGATCGAATAGATGTTTTGGTACACCGCGTCGGCCGTGCCCTGATACCACTGGTTCGACACGCGCATCTGCGGCGCCAGTACCTCAATGTAGTCGCCGAGCCCCATCAGCGACGACCAGCCCTGCCGGATGTGCCGGTTCAGGCTGAGGGCCTTGTATTGCGTCAGCACGAAAACTTTTCGTAGTGCGGAATTGATGCAGTTCGACAAAGTCACATCGATGATGCGATAGATCGCGCCAAACGGCACGGCCGGCTTAGCACGATCGCGGGTCAGAGGCCACAAACGCTCGCCCTGGCCACCGGCCAGCAACACCCCAATAGCGTCACGCATCTCGGACATCACCGACCTCCAGACCGCGCCCACAGCGCTTCGGCGCTGTCACTAGACCCATCACCAAACATTGAAGCGGCACATTCTAACAACACAACAGACGCGAAGGGCAATACCCCAATCACCGGTCCAATCTCTGGGACGATCGCCGGAACGCAAGTCGGGTGCGGAGTCACGCGACGCGGCGCAAGTTTGGATGCTGCCGAGTCGGTTTGGACTGCCGCCCCGATCCCCGAAGCAACCGGTCGCGCCCGGGTGGCGACTTCCTCCTTGCGTCTGCGGCGTATTGAGCAACATCGCCAGTTTGACGGCTCTCGACGGCCCCACACCTCGAAAATGCTTGGAATTCCAACCAAATCTAACGTTTTCGAAATCTTTACCAGTGCGGTAGCCGTATACCGCAAGCTAACACTTCGCCGCTTCTCGCTTTCCCCAGCCCGTTTTTCACAAGAATGACTTGACACCTGCTACCCGAATTGACTACAAGATGCCCCATAATCCTGTCCACGTGCTCATGCACATAACGCTGATTGCATGCGATAATGTCCATGGGCGGTGCACCGTAAACAACGACACCGCAAGTTACCAATCCGAACCGGATTGGGGGTGAATTTTAACGTGGCTGAAGTCATCATCCAGGAGTCAGAATCCTTGGAGAACGCTTTGCGTCGTTTCAAGCGCAAAGTGCAACAGGAAGACATCATCAAGGAAATCAAGAAGCACAGCTTTTACATGAAGCCCGGCGAAAAGCGCCGTGCTAAAGAAGCCCTTTCGCGGAAGCGACTGCGCAAGAAGCAGCGTCGAGAAGCGGATTAATCAGTACGGCGGCTCCGATCATCACGATTGGAGCCGCCAATTCCCTCCTCACACTCCTCTAAGCGCCCCGCTCCCGTGATGTAGACCCGGTCAAGCAGTTGTTGGGTTGTGTTGTAGCTAGGTACCCTCAGGCCCAAGAAGGTGCGGCATCCGGTTTTCCCCCCGGCGGCGGCAACTTCCCACGTCCCGGCCCCACGGTGCATGGCTCGCTCATCCCTCTCGCTCGGCTCCGGTCTAAGGGGGGCGGCTCATGGAATTCCACGATAAAGTACTGAAGTGCTCGGAATGCAATTCTGAGTTTGTTTTCACTGCCGGCGAACAGATGTTTTTCGCCGACAAGGGCTTCAAGAACGAGCCCAAACGCTGCAAGGCGTGCAAAGCGAAGCGTGCGGAGGGTTCCGGAGGAGGCGCGAATGGCGCCACGCCAATGCGTTCCGAAACCAAGACGACTTGCTCGCAGTGCGGCAAAGAAACGACCGTGCCGTTCCGTCCGACGCAAGGCCGGCCCGTTTTCTGCCGCGAATGCTTCCAGCAGCGGCGCGCGATGGGCGCGGCGTAATATCGCCACACCATTCGTCGCCAGACTTCATTTGTAGTTCGTAGTTCCCGTTGATCGGTTGCCACGTAGGGGCACGGTAAGCCGTGCCCGTCGTAGCCTGCATCTTCCTCGAGTCGCTCCCCAGCAGTTCGGTCCCACCCCAGCGCCAACCGACAAAGTCTCCATGCAATTGCTGTAAATCTCTCAAATCCAACCAGAACGGAATCACGAATATGAAGCCTGCTCAACCCCAGCCGCACAGCGCTGATGATTGCCCGTCAACGAGCCGCTCACCAGCTGCTGGATGATGGCCAAATCCTCTCCGATCCATATGCCCTTAAGATTCTGCGTGAAGGCGAACAAGACCTACTCCAGTTTGCGAGCCAACATCCTTCGGCGAGCATCGGCCGCCTGTTCACCGCCGCGCGAAGCCGCATCGCAGAGGATGCTTTATCAAGAGCTGTGGAAGCGGGAGTTCGGCAGATTGTGGGTGCCGGACTGGACACTTTCGCCCTTCGCTGTCCCCATGGCATGCGACAGCTCCACCTTTATGAGGTGGATCACCCCGCAACGCAGGCATGGAAACTCCACCGCTTGACCGAAGCTCAAATCCCAATTCCAAAGTCGCTCAGTTCCGTGCCGGTCGATTTTGAGCGAGACGATCTGGGTGAGAAACGTGCCGCCGCCGGCTTTCTGCACAGTTTGCCCGCGTTTTTCACCTGGCTCGGCGTTGTGCCGTATCTGACCGAGGAAGCGATCGGCCACACCCTGGCCTATATCTCATCAATCCCAAAGTCGGAGGTAGTGTTCGACTACATGGAATCTGCTGAGGCGTTCTCGGAAGACTTAAAGCAAATAGAGAGGAAGCGGGCGGAACAGCTGGAAAAAATGGGTGAGCGGTCGGCCACACGTTTCGATCCGGCCGCCATTGCGGCGATTCTCCGTTCGCATGGTTTTCTCGACATCGAAGACATCGATTTTCATGAGATCGCATCCAAATTCGGCCACAGCGTCAAAGGACTCACGCCCGGACACCTTGGCGCTCATGTCGTTCGCGCGAAGCACTGACCAAGTACTTGGCTCGACGTCGTTGCGTCCCGGACGCCGACGTGATAACTCCTTCGCGATCCTTCTTCTATTTCGAGTTTCAACTGTCGACTGTCAACTCCCGTACCACATCCCACTGATGTAATTTTATTTTCAGCGGCGTATGATACCGCCTCTTGGTCCCCGTAAGCCCAAGCACCCCCGGAGGGCCGTCCTATGGCTCACCGCTTCACGATCGGCGTCGAAGAAGAATTCCAAATCATTGATCCTGCGACGTTAGAGCTGCGCTCGCACGTCTTGCAGCTGGTCTCGGCCGCCTCGCCCGACATCATCGAGCAGGTCAAACACGAAATGCATCAGTCCATCGTCGAAACCGGCACAAAGATTTGCGACAGTGTCGGCGAATTGCGCATCGAGATGCATCGTACCCGTGGAGAGTTGGTCGCTGCGGCGGAACGCTCCGGTCTGTGTGTGGCGGCCGCCGGCACGCATCCTTTCTCTAGCTGGATCGATCAAGTTATTTCTCCCGGCGAACGCTACGAAAACATCGTCGAAGAATTGCAGCAACTTGCGCGATCGCTCTTGATCTTCGGCATGCACGTCCATGTCGCCATGCCCGACAAGCAAACCACCATCGATATGATGAACATGGTGCGCTATTTCTTGCCGCACCTGCTCGCGCTCTCCACCAGTTCACCGTTCTGGATGGGCCGCAACACTGGCTTAAAGTCCTTCCGCACCACGGTGTTCCGCCGCTTCCCCCGCACTGGCGTGCCCGAACTGTTCGAATCCTGGAGCGCTTACGAAAATTTTGTGAATTTGCTCATCAAACTGAACTCGATCGACAACGGCAAAAAAATCTGGTGGGACGTCCGCCCGCATCCAACGTTTGGAACACTCGAATTCCGCATGTGCGACGTCACCACCAAAGTGGAAGAAGCCGTCGCTATCGCCGCGCTTACCCAG
>JAFAZL010000145.1 GCA_019239815.1 Acidobacteriota bacterium | reverse complement strand
GCGCGATACGCGCGAGCGAAGCGGAGATCGATCTGATTGAGGCGGGCGCCGTCAATTGCGGCAACACCTTGATCGCTCCAGTCGCCGTTGGCGGGAGGAGTGGAGAGCGACGCTTCGGTGAGATCGGCGTAAGGCCGATAGCCCACGCTTTGGAGAATTTCGGAAGCCCAGCGGCGAATGCTGGCGCCGGAATGCTGTGCCGCTATATCGCGATCAGCCGGCAAACCGCGATTGACCCCGAGTGAGAATAGGAGAATGACCGCCCCGGTCGCCAGCGCAGCCCGCAATGTGAGAAAGGCGACTCGCAGTATGTTTTTCGCTTTTTGGCGGCGAATCTCGCCGGGCCGCAAGAACCGAGAAACGACGGACGGCAAGCAAGTAGCAGCGCCGACCGATAGAGTCAGGAGAACAGTGTGCAGAAGTGTGCCACGAAAATCTTGGCGCACAAGGTAGCGCAACCAGAACAGGAAAAGAGTTGCGGGGACAACCCAGTAAGCGAGGAAGGTTGAGAGCAGCGTTTCGAGCATTGCAAAAGGTGAGCGCGAATCACGATTCCACTTGAAATGACGACGAACGACGCCCATCAGATACCATGGACCGTCTTTTTCGAGCGTCTGACCATCAACAAAAACGGCGGGCAATTCCGCCATGCCGCCCCATAAACGCAAAAGGAGAAAGTGAAAGCGCACGTAGGCAACGAAGAGAAGCAACGAGCCGCCGAGGTAGAAACCGGTCATTGGTAGGAAGTTACCGGTGCGCGGGATCGCTGATGAATTGAGGATGAGGCGAACGTCCGATGTTGCGGCGATCAGGAGACAGCTCGCGGCACTGATGCCGAGCATGAGGAAATAAAACCAGCGCGCAATTTTGGTGGCGTCTTCGATGGCTTTGGAGCTGTCGAATGCGGCGACCGTTTCGGGGAGAATCGCGTCGAAGAGGTTCGCACCACCGAGGCGGCCGACCCAAACGCCTTCGGCGCCGTAGAGATTGGCGCCCATCAAGTTGGCACCGCGGAGTTCGGCGCCGAGCAAATTCGTGTCGCGCATGTCGGCCTGAGCGAGATTGACGCCGCGCAAATTCGCCATCGAGAGATCGGCGCCCGCAAGATTGGTGCGCTGCAGCATTGCGCCTTGAAGGTTGACGCCGGTCAAATCGGCTTTCGCAAGATTGACACCACTGAGGTCGGCTTTGTTTCCAGACTCTCCGGCGGTTTCGACCCAGATGCGATGCTGGTCGAGAATCTCGGCGAGTTCGAGAACCGAAATCGTGGTGAAGGTGTGTTCGGGGGAGTCTTCTGTCGCTTCGTTGATCGGACGATCGTGATCTTGGAGCGGCTCGGCGAGAACCTCAGGATGCGCGTCGATTTCTCCGGTTTCGCCGTTTTCAATTTCGGCAACGACCTCATCCGAATTCACGGCGCTCGCCTGTGGCATCAGAGAAGCCAGAACCGCATCTACTTCGGAGTTGGAATCCGCGCTTGGAGAGTTCGTAGCGTCGATATTCGAATTCGCGCTCGTGGTGGTAGTACGCGGATCCACGAACGGCGCTGTCTGAATTTCAAAATCCATTCCCTTGCGCTCCTCAGCTTGGCAAGCCAGGCAATATTTTCCGGATTCGTTTTTGTCTACGCACTGGCCGAGATCACTCGGACGCAGCGCCCCCGTTGCGCGCCATGGAATTCTTGGCGATTTTTGCTTCCAGCGCGCTCACAGCTACTTCCCGCTAATTCGTGTCGAATCTGGGCACGGCTCATAGTGGCGGATTCGCTTGCGGATGTCGCCTGCTCCGAAGTACAGGGCGCGAACATGTAACACTGGGACTGAAACAAAAGGAGTTGGGAGCGGACAGAGAAGTGGCAGTGCGGTACCGTTGTTTTCATAGGTCGAGAAACGTATGGAAGGTACAGGCTTGGCCTTTGAGACAGATGGCTCACGGGTGATATTTACAAGCCAGATTCCTCGAGGTGGGCGTTGAGTACTACGTTGACGTTGGAGGGTGAGGAGCAGCGTCCGAGTGGCGCGGCTGGCGTATCGGCCAATCG
The DNA here is from genome assembly GCA_019239815.1 of Acidobacteriota bacterium. Next base: position 441 of record JAFAZL010000145.1, on the reverse strand, counting down.
GCCTGTTGCGGCTGTCCTCCACACGCTTGTGCTCCTGGTGATTTTGCTCGGCGGCGCCGGGCTAATGTATTTCTCGGCGGGCCAATTGCGCACGGAAGTTCACCCGAACCGAGTGGCGCTTTACCTGACGACGATCATTTGGGAGTGGATGTTGACCGCGTATGTGTTGTGGGGCGTGCGGAAACGTGGCGTGTCACTGAAGGAAGTGACTGGCGCGAGATGGAAAAGCGTGTTGGATTTTGCGCGTGATTTCGGGATTTCGATTCTGTTCTGGTTCGCCGCGCTGATCGTAATGGGAGTGACTGCAGTCGCTTTACACTTTCGCGGATCGAAGGAGAGCGTGGGATTTATCGCGCCACATGGCGCTTTGCAACTTGTTTTGTGGGTGCTGGTTTGCGTCACGGCGGGATTTTGCGAAGAGACTATATTCCGCGGATATTT
>JAFAZL010000857.1 GCA_019239815.1 Acidobacteriota bacterium | reverse complement strand
GACGATGGAAGGTGCGTCGGCGGAAGAACTCGACGAATTTCTCGTGCGCTTCAATATGAACGGAATCGAGCTGAACGAGGAAGGCTTTCAGAAATTGTCGGACGAGATTTCGCTGGATTCGATTGAGACGAAACTTGACATGCCCTGGGGCAAGGAAAACGTGACGCTGCACTATGGTGAAGTGCCGATGGGCGACTCGGTGGAGTTGTTGGTGCTGCGAAAGGGATTGGCGCGCGAGCTTCGCGCGGATGGAACGATCGGGGTCGAATCGACGCATCCCTACTATGAGGTATGCACGAGTTCGGCGCTCTATGATTTGGTTGCGGCGCTGATTCGGACGCAGAGCGCGGCGGTCTAGAGCGTCGCCATTTTTGTGGGCTCGTGGGCGATGGACTTTTCCATCGCTTTTTTATTTGGTCGCAAACCAATGGGCGGCGATCGAAATCGGCAAACCAACGCACACGATGTGGATGAAGATTTGGCGGACGGTACCAGCCCACGTGAAGGGGCGGGGAGGCAGCGCTGACATTGGGATCACGACGAAATTCATGACAGCAAAGACAACGAGTCCGTAGAGTGCGCCGGAAATGACGTAATGCGCGAGCAACGCGGGCCCATAGTTCGCTGCGATGTTGAAAACGAGCGCTGCTGTCGTCGCGATCAGGATGTGGAAGGCGAGTCCGAGAAATACGGAGAAGGTGCCCCGCTGGAAGCTTGACGGGCCGAGCGCACCGCTGGCGACGCCTTGCCACAAGCGCGAGAAAGAAATACCGCGCATCCTGAAATCGATCGTCGCGGCGATGGCGTCTAAGACTGCGACCGCGGCTCCGCCCGCAAGAACGGCCTGCGTCGTAGGAGTCATGCCGATTGGATGCCTCGAAATGAGGCGGGTCACATTTCGCTTGCTGGGTGCAATGTGCTGTATTCAGGCTAGGTGTAAAGCCGGCTACACGACGGCGTTGCGCTTGGTGACTTCGCGATACCACTCGGCGCTTTGCTTTGGCGTGCGCTTTTGCGTCTTGAAATCGACGTAGCAGATGCCGAAGCGCTTGCTGTAGCCGTCGGCCCATTCGAAATTGTCCAGCAGGCTCCAGAGGAAGTAGCCCTTGATGGGATATCCCTCGGCTGCGGCGCGATGCATTTGCGTGACGTGGTTGCGCAAGTACATCACGCGGTCGGTGTCTTCGATTTGCCCGGAGGCGTTGATCACGTCGTCCGATGAGCAGCCGTTCTCGGTGATGTAAAACTCCTTCGCCTTCCAGATGTCGCTGGGATTGCGAATCGCCCAGTAAAGCGCCTCGGGCGCGATGTTGATCCACGGCGAGGCCATGTGCGGATAGGATGCTGGTCGCGTTTCAATCGCGAAACCAACCGGACTTGAGGAATCGGCGCGCACGTAATCCGCGGTGTAGACGTTGAGGCCAACAAAATCAAGTGGACTGCCGATCGCTTTCATATCGCCGGGTTCGACCTTCGGTGCATTGGCACCTTCGTGTTGAAGATATTCGTCAGGGTATTTGCCTTCCATCACGGGCGTGAGGAAGGCCCCATTCAACAATCGCGTGGCTTTGCGCGTCGCTTCGATATGCTCTTTCGTTTCGATGATAGGGATATAGACATTCGCGTTTTCCGCAAGACCCACTTTCGTGCCGCTTTTCGCATTGGCGCGAACGGCCTGCACGCCAAGTCCGTGCGCCAGAATGCCGTGGTGGCGAACTTGATTCGCTTCAGCATCAGAGAGCCTGAGGCCAGGCGCGAATACCCCGGTCTTGTAGCCGAAATCGGTGAAACAGACGAATTCGTTGGTCGTGAAGAAATGTTGCACGCGGTCGGAGAGATGTTTAGCGACGTAACCGGCGTAGTCGGCGAATGCTTTTGATGTGTCGCGCGATTGCCAGCCGTTAGGAAGCGCTTGTGGCAAATCCCAATGGAATAGGGTTACGTAGGGCTCGATGCCGTTCGCGCGGCATTCATCGACGACGCGATTGTAGAAGTCGAGTCCTTTGAGATTTGGCTGACCCGTGCCGTCAGGAAAAACGCGCGACCACGCGATCGAGATGCGAAAACCTTTGCAGCCGAGGTTTTTCAGCGTCTGAATGTCTTGCTTATAGAGATGATAGAAATCGTCGGCGACGTCGCCGGTATCGCCATCGTGAGTCTTGCCAGGAGTGTGAGAGAAGGTGTCCCAGACGGACGGCTTGCGGCCGTCTTCGTTGACGGCGCCTTCGACTTGATAGGACGCGGTGGCGCAGCCCCACAGAAATCCGGACGGAAATTTCAGTTCTGCCGGCTTGCCGACTTGGGCGAGCGCGAATTTGGGAAGCGAAGTGGTTGCGAATGCAGTGGCAGCGGTTGCGGCCGCGGTTTGGACGAAACGGCGACGCGTGAGCTTGGTCATGAGGGAATACTGTAATGGAATCGGCCAAGTTTTGCAGCTAGAAGAAGGTTATTGCTGCGAAGTTGTTACACCGCGGCGGGTGCCAGAGCTTTGCGGACCATCGGCGCGAGCTCGGTGCCGAGAATCTCGATCGCGCGCATCATTTTTGGATGCGGCAGCGTGGAAACGCCCATTTGAAATGTAAGGCGCGAAATTCCGCCGAGGGCCTCGTTTACGTACAGAACCTTTTCCGCGACGGTCTTGGCATCGCCGATGAGCAGCGCGCCGGTCGGTCCGCGCGTTGCGTCGAATTGCGCGCGCGTTGTGCGCGACCATCCGCGTTCTTTGCCAATTTCGTTGAAGGTGTGAGCGTAGCCGGGGAAGAAATCGTCGGCGGCCTGATCGGTGGTGTCGGCGAGAAAGCCGATCGAGTGGAGGCCGACGATGAGTTTTTCGGGCGCGTGGCCGGCACGCTCTCCAGCTTTGCGATACAGATCGATCAGCGGGCGGAAGCGATGTGGTTCGCCGCCTATGATCGCGACCATGAGCGGGAGTCCCAACATGCCGGCGCGCACGAACGATTCGGGCGACCCACCGACGCCGACCCAGATCGGTAGCGGATTTTGCAGCGGGCGCGGATAAATTTCCTGGCCGGTGAGGGCGGACCGATGCTTGCCCGACCAATGAACGTTCGTGT
>JAFAZL010000778.1 GCA_019239815.1 Acidobacteriota bacterium | reverse complement strand
GACCGACCCGATCCGCGCTTACGTGCGCGTGCCCGAAGTATACGCTCCGAATATTCACGCAGGCCTCACCGCGTCGCTCGAACTCGTGCAGTATCCGGGCCGCCGCTTCGAAGGCAAAGTCGTGCGCACCGCCGACGCCATTGACCTCGCCAGTCGCACTCTCAACACCGAAGTCGACGTTCCCAACAAGAGCGGCGAACTTCTGCCCGGGGGCTACGCTCAAGTCCACCTCGGCGTGAAAGCCACCGGCGAACACCTCGTCGTTCCCGTGAACGCTCTCCTCTTCCGCGCCGAAGGCTTGCGCGTCGTCATTGTTGACGCCAACAACAAAACACACTTGCAGCAGCTAAGCATCGGCCGCGACTACGGCACCACGCTCGAAGTTTTGCAGGGACTGAAGTCGACTGACTGGATCGTTCTTAACCCTGCCGATTCGCTCGAAGAGAACATGCAGGTCAATGTGAAGCAAGCAAAACAGACGCAGCAACAAGGTAGCGCTGCGCCCGGCCAGGGCAACTCGCCGAGCAGCAGTGGCGCCAGCCAGAACGGCAGCGATAAGAGCGGCGCGCCCAGCGGAAACAAACCCTGATGCGATCGTATTTCCAACCCCTGATGGGAGTAAGCGGGAAACCTGCGCCAACGTCGTTGGGAATTGCAGCGCTGGCCGCGCTCCTCGCATTCGCCCTCGCTGGCTGCACTGTCGGCCCAAACTACAAGAAGGCGGACGCCACGGTACCCCCACATTGGGACGTCGAGCAACCTTGGCGCGAAAGCGCGCCCAAAGACGCCTTCGACAAAGGCGACTGGTGGAAGGTTTTCAATGACGATGACCTCAACACATTCGAGAGTCAGGCCATCGCCGAAAATCAAACGATAAAAATTTCGATCGCCCATCTCGAACAGGCCCGGGCAACTGCGGCCATTCAAGTCGCAACGCTCTTCCCGACGCTTTCTGGCGGCGCAGGCGTGGAACGCCAGCGCCTCGCCGGCAACCGGCCACCCAACGGCTCGCCGATTCCGCTCACTCCATTTCAGCAAAACACCTTTCAGATTCCTTTCACCGTCAACTACGAAGTCGATATTTTCGGCCGTCGCCGCCGCAGCATCGAAGCCGCCGAAGCCGCATACCAAGCTAACGCCGCTGATCTGCAAAATGTCCGCCTGCTCATCACCTCTCAGATCGCCGGCGACTACTTCAATCTTCGCCAGCTCGATTCCGAAATCGGCATCCTGCGCCGCACCGTCGACGCCCTGCAAAAAGGGCTCGACCTCGTCAATTCGCGCCATAACGGTGGGGTAGCATCGGGACTCGACGTCGCGCAGGAAGAAACCCTGCTCGACACGACGCGCACACAAGCGACACTGATCCTCCAGCAGCGCAAACAATTCGAAGACGCGATCTCCGTCCTCGTGAATCGCGCCGCGCCCGACTTTCACATCGCGCCGCGCGAACTCGAAGGCGAGCCACCATCGCTCAACGCCGGGCTTCCCTCCGACTTGCTCGAGCGCCGCCCCGACATTGCGGAAGCCGAGCGCCTGATGGCCTCCGCCAACGCGCAAATCGGAATCGCGCAGGCCGCCTACTACCCATCATTCAATTTGTTCGGACAAGCAGGCTGGCAAGCGGCCGACATCACGCGGCTCGCGAGCATCCAGAGCATCTTCTGGGCAGTCGGCGCAAACGTCGCCGAAGACATCTTTACCGGTGGCGCTCGCCGCGCTCAAGTACAGTTTGCCCGCGCAGGCTGGGACGCCAGCGTCGCCAGCTATCGTCAAACTGTGCTCGGCTCGTTTCAAGAAGTGCAAGACGAGCTCACCGCGCTCAACGTACTGAGCGAAGCGCAGCAGGAACAGCAGCAGACCGTCGACGCCGCTCGGCGTACGCTCGATATCTCAACCAGCCGCTACCAAGGTGGCTTGGTGAACTACCTCGACGTCGTCACAGCCCAGCAGAATCTCCTGCAAAACGAGCAGCAGCTCGCCGTTATCCACGGCCAGCGCCTCGTCGCCAGCGTCCTCCTCGTCAAAGCCCTCGGCGGCGGCTGGGACGCCTCCAGCCTCGCCATCGTCCAAGTCAAACCCCAACGCCGCGACATCATCACCCCTTAGTCTCGGGTGCCGTCGCTAAACTCTCCGCGAACCTCTGCGCTCTCTGCGCCTCTGCGTTAGATTTTGGTTTTGTTTGCACGGATCGCAGCCGCCGATCCCGAACCGATTCCGCTCTTCTCTCCGTTTCCCAAACGCGCCATAATTAGGCGTGCGAGCGAGGACCTCGCCAGCGGAACCGCGCAATCCTTCAGGCAACCTAACGTTCTCCGCGATGGTCCTATTATTGGGGGGCCGCACATTTGCGACGCGGCACGTCCGTCTTCGGCATCCGCGAGGGAGACCAAGCATCATGTCCGAGCAATCTTCTGAAGTGATAGCGACCCCATCCGCATCCGTGCGCAGCATCCACTCGACGCGCCGCCGCAGAGCCGCCATCTACTGCGCGACGATCGCCGCCGCGATGCTCTTCCCCGCGCTCTCCGCCAAAGCGCAACTCCCCACCCTCGACGTCTCCAAAACCGCCTCGCAAACTCCCACCAAAAAAAACGACGACGCTTCGTCGCCGGATGAGCCCGCCAAAATCTCCACCAAACCGCCCGACATCCCCGTCGACCAGGTCATCAAAAAATTCGGCGACCGCGAACTCGAATTCAAAAAAGAGCGCGACAACTACACCTACACGCAAACCTTCGTCGTCCAAACGATCGACTTCGACGGACGCGCCGACGGCGAATACCGCATGACCAGCGACATCTTGTTCACGCCCGAAGGCAAGCGCTACGAAAAAGTCATTTCCGCTCCGCCCCCGACGCTCGAGCGCATCCAGCTATCGCAGCAGGACCTCGACGACGTCGAACACGTCCAACCGTTCGTTCTGACATCCGATGAGCTGCCGAAATACGATGTCACCTACGTCGGCCGCGAGAACATCGACGAACTCGGCACTTACGTCTTCGACGTCAAACCGAAAAAAATCGAAAAGAATCAGCGCTATTTCCAGGGCCGCATCTGGGTGGACGACCGCGACCTCAACATCGTGAAGACCGACGGCAAAGCCGTTCCCGACATCATCAAGCACGGCCAGGAAAACATCTTTCCGCGGTTCGAAACCTTCCGCGAAAACATCGAAGGCCACTACTGGTTCCCGACCTACACGCGCTCCGACGACGAGCTCCACTTCAGCACCGGCGCCGTCCACATGCGCATGACCATCCGCTACGCCAACTACAAGCGGTTCGGCGCCACCATCAAGATCGGCCCCGCCGTCGAAACCAAAGACGACAAAAAGCCGCAGAAATAGCGGAGCGTTTTGGCAAACATGTTGTACGGGCGCAGCACTACTTTACCCTGAGCCTCGAAGGTTGCGCCCCATGTCCGCACGATTCCGCCCTCTTACTCGATTCGCTTTTCGAAAACGTCCTATAAGTTGTCGAGAAAAAACTTCATCACCCGATTCCAGAGCACGACCCGCGCCGCTGGATCAGTAGGCCCATG
>JAFAZL010000552.1 GCA_019239815.1 Acidobacteriota bacterium | reverse complement strand
CGATCACCTGAAATTCGATGTGGCGCGGATGCTCGATAAATTTTTCGGCATAGACGTCGGGCGAGCCGAAGGCCTGGCCGGCTTCGGTGCGTGCCGTCTGGTACATCGGGACGAGTTCTTCCTGTTTGCGCACAATGCGCATGCCGCGGCCACCGCCGCCCGCGACCGCTTTCAAAATCAGCGGGTAGCCGATTTTTTCGGCTTCTTTGAGCAATTGCTCTTCGTTTTCGACGATGCCGTCGCTGCCGGGAACGGTCGGCAAGCCCGCCGTTTTCACTTCGCGGCGCGCTCGGTCCTTCTCGCCCATGATCTCGATGACTTCCGGGCTCGGGCCGATGAAAGTGATTTCGGAGGCTTCGCAAACTTTGGCGAAGTTCGGATTTTCGGAAAGGAATCCGTAACCGGGATGAATCGCGTCGACGTTGGTGATTTCGGCGGCGCTGATAACTTGTGGAATGTTGAGATAACTTTCGGCGCTGCGCGGCGGTCCGATGCAAACAGCTTCGTCGGCAAAACGCACGTGCAAAGAATTGCGATCGGCCTCGGAGTACACAGCGACCGTGGCGATTCCGAGTTCCTTGCAGGCACAGATGATTCGCAGCGCAATTTCGCCGCGGTTGGCAACTAGGATTTTCTGGAACATAGGCAGGCGGGCCGGCTACTTCTTCCGGCTCGGACGTATGCCGAAGAGAGGCTGGCCGTATTCGACGGGCTGGCCGTTTTCGACGAAGATGCGCAGCACTTCGCCGCTCGTGTCGGATTCGATTTCGTTCATGAGCTTCATGGCTTCGACGATGCAAAGCGTCTGGCCGGTCTCGACGTAGCCGCCGACTTTCACGAAAGCCTCGGCACCGGGGCTCGGCGCTCCGTAGAAGGTGCCGACGATCGGCGATTTCACCAGATGCAAATCCTCTGACGGCGCGGCTGGTGAATGCGCAGAGGCAGGGGCTTGAGCGGGAGCCGCAGTGGCCTGTGCTGTGGGCGCACCGGCGACAATAATTTCGGGAGCCGCATACGCGCGTGGCGGCGCGGCGGCGTAAACCGGGGCCGCCGAAGGCTTCTTTAGCCGGACGCGCACGCTCTCATTTTCAAACTCAAACTCTTCGAGATTGTGCTCGCTCATGTAATCGAGCAATTTCTCGATCTGTTCGAGTTCCGAAGCGGTGATATTGGATTCCGTGTTCGACTTCGAGGACGGTTTGCGTTTCATGCCTTTTTTATTCAAGTTCAGATCTCAATGATATCCCGCGGTGTGCGCGTGAGCACTTCGGATTCGCCCGAGTGTACCGCAACATCATCCTCGATGCGGATACCGCCGACACCCGGAACGTAAACTCCCGGCTCGATGGTAATGACGTTTCCGGGCTCGAGCTTCTGCTTCTGCCCTTTCGCGACGCGCGGGTCCTCGTGAACTTCGATACCAAGGCCATGGCCGGTGCTGTGGGTGAAGTAGCGGTCAAGCTTATGACCGGCGAGAACTTGCCGGGCTGCAGCATCGACTTCCCCGCAGGTCGCACCCGCTCGCACGGCTGCAACCGCCGCCGTTCGAGCTTCCTGGACTGCTTTGTGCCAGCCGCGAACCTTTTGCGACGCTTTGCCTACTACCACTGTGCGGGTGATGTCGCTGCAATAGTGGGCGAGTATAGCACCCATGTCGAGCACGACCAATTCGTTTTTCTTCAAGGGTTTATCGGTAGGGCGGGCATGCGGAAATGCGGAGCGGTCGCCGAAAGCGACGATGGTCTCGAACGCGGGGCCGGAAGCACCGAGCAGGCGCATCTGGTATTCGATCTCAGCGGCGATTTCCAGTTCGCGAATGCCAGGCTTGAGCAACCTGAGTGCTTTCGCCATGACTTTGTCGGCCAGAGCGGCTGCGCGACGCATCACGGCCAATTCTTGCGGGTCTTTGTGGCCGCGCAGGCGTTCGACGTAGCCTCCGGCGGGCGTCCAGCGGACGCGGGGGCCGGCAGCTTTTTTCATGGCTTGCAATTGAGCGACAGTCAAATGGCTGGCGGGAAAACCAACCTTACTGCGCCCTCGGCCTGCGAGAATTCTTAGAAATTCGCCGACGCTCGTCGATAGTGCGCGGGCTTGCTGAATCACGCGAACACCGGGGGCTTCGCGGCGCCCCTGTTCGGTGAATCGGCTGTCGGTCATAAGCGCCGTGCTGTGCGCCGATACAACGAGCGCGCCGGCTTCGCCGGTGAAGCCGGTGAGGTAATACCAGCTTGCCGGCTGGGTGACGACCAGCGCGCAGAGGTCCGCTTCGTCGAGCTGTTTTCGCAGCGCGCGACGGCGCTGCGCGAATGGTGTCGTCATAAAAGGATCGAGGAGACCGTAGTCTCCTCGAGGTATCCCTGAATTGTAGCCTGAATTGGAACTTCTGAATCTTGGTTGAAGCTGATGCCGAGGCCCCTATGCCGAGGGGATGATCCGCGGCGTCAGGAAGAAGAGCAGTTCGGAGCTGTTCACGCTGGTTGCGTTGCGCTTGAACAGGTTGCCGATGAGCGGCAAGCTGCCAAGAATTGGCACCTGCGTAATGTTGACCTGCGATGAGGTGACGATCACGCCGCCGACGACAATCGTGGCGCCGTCCGCAACGGTGACCTTGCTCTCCGCGGATTCGGTGTCCAGCGCGGGAACGCCCTGAATGCGCGGGATACCTTGATCGATCTGCGTGTTTTCAACGACCACGTCCATGAACACCGTGCCGTCCGCGGTGATCTGCGGGGTGACAACGAGCTGGAGCACGGCGTCAACATACTGCACAGAGATTGTGTTGTTGATCGTGGTCTGAATCGGGATCTTCACACCTTGCTTGACCGTGGCTTTTTCGTTGTTTTGGGTCACGATGCGCGGCTTCGAGAGCAATTTGCCCACGCCCTTCGATTCCGCTGCGGTAATGAAGAAGTCCAGCGCGAAGTTCGCCGAGCGGGTCGAGAAACCGAAACCGCTGGTCGGCGCCGCCGCTCCAAGGTTGACGCTCAGAGGGAGGCCCGAATCAACACCGTTGCCAGGCGGTTGACCCTGGGTGAGACCGTTACCCACCGTAGAGCTTACCGTAACTGGCGAAGGGGGAATACCCACACCCGTGCTGGCTCCGCTGCCGCCGACAGCAGGAGAACCGCTGTAGAACGAACGCCCACCTGTGGTCGTGCCTGCAAATCCGAGTTCGGTGCCGATGTCCTGCGCGAAAGCGCGAGTCGCCGCGACGACGCGAGCTTCGATTTCCACCTGCTGCGATTTACGGTCGAGCTGGTGAAGGAGGTTATCAATGTTTGGGATCACCGACGGGATATCCCGAACGATGAGCTGGTTTGAGCGAGCATCAAACAAAATATCGCCGCGAGTGGTCAGAAACTTTTTCAGCGTCGGCGCGAGCGCTTCAGCCTTCGAATAGTTGAGCACGCGCGTAACGGTCACCATTTCCTGCGCATCGTTTTCCGCCTTGCGAACGTCGCGGGCGGTCTCGGCTTCCTTCTTGATGGTGTCGAGCGTGGCGATACGAAGCACGTTGCCGTGAAGCTGCTTTTCAAGTCCGTTATTCTGGAGAACGATGTCGAGAGCCTGGTCCCAGGGCACTTCGTCGAGCACGATAGTGAGCGTGCCCTTGACGTTGGGATCAAGCACGACGTTTAGGCCGCTGATTTCGTGAATCAGGCGGAAGAAGTCTCGCAGATCGACGTCTTTCAGGTTCACCGAGATGGGCTCACCCGTGTAACGGCTCGGCGCACCCTGGGGAGCAACCGTCGCCGCAGCGTTGCCCGCCTGAGCGGTCGCCTGCGCTGCCGCTTCCTGCGCGGCGATCGGGCGAATTGGCTCATCCTTCCCGCTGAACGATGCCAGGACGACTGAGGGCTGGGTCAGTTCGCCAGGCAGTGCGAAGCGAGGAGCTCGAGACGGAACTTTTTGGACAGCGCGAACGACATGCGGAGTCGAATCGTTGTACTGGAAGTCGCGGCGTGGGCGATTCGAGATCGTCGTAGTCGTTACGCTGGAATCGACCGGCGGCTCCGGCTGCAGGTCGAACGCAACCACCACCGAGGGCCCTTCGCGCAAAATCTGATATGGGGCCGCAGAGGTCAGATCGACGACGATGCGGGCGACGTCGGGACGATACTGGCCAAGGCGGACACCGCGCACGGGAGCGGCGACACCGGGCATGGTCGCTTTTTGCGTGGCGAGGCGGGCGCTGGAAAAGTCGAGCACGAGGCGCTCGGGATTCTGCATCCGCGAAGCGTGAACCTCGAGCGGACCCTGCCCCTCAACGCGCACGCTTTCACGCTGCGAAGCCGCGGTCACCGCCACGCTGGAGATCACCGAAGCCGTCGCGGACGCGCCGCCGGGCTCCTGCGTCTGTGCGAACGACGGGCTCACCGAAAGCGCCGCCGCCGCGATAGTCAGGCAGCCAATTTGAAAGGCCGGCCGGTTCATCTTCATTGCTGTTCTCCTGCACTGGCGTAGATTCTCTTTTGTACTTGGCGTTCTACGGGCTTGCCGAACGCGTCCTTGCCCAACTCATGGAACGAAACTCCGTCCATGGCAATCTTGTCGACACGACCGTCGTAAAGCTGGTCGCCTTCGCGCAGGAAATACGTACGCGATTGAGGATTCGAGACGACGGCGATCATGCCCGCCGAAGAGCGAACGATGCCATCGAGGCGGAGGGTGCTGACTTGCAAGCCAGCTTTGCCCGGCGGAAGATTTTTGCCCGCGTTCTGATCTTTCTGGCGGTTGACCAGCGACTCGAACGGATCACGGCGCGAGGCCTTGTCGCCTTCGCCGCCCTGTACGGCGGCAACATCGGCAGACGACGCTGAGACCGGGACGGCTTTCGGTGTCGCC
>JAFAZL010000577.1 GCA_019239815.1 Acidobacteriota bacterium | reverse complement strand
CGTGTTTGCCGTGAGAGCACCCGAAACTGGATCGATGACGTCATAGGTAAACTTCAAGTCTTCGATATGTTCCGCCACGGGCACCGGAGGCTGCGCTCCGCTTTGCCGCATCAGCCGCGCGTCCGGTCCGCTCGGCCCGACGAATTGCTGGATGAAATAGGTCGCCATCACCAGCCGCGAAACTTGTGTCGGTGGATACGTCACCGGATTTGATCCCGGCGTCGCGAGCGCCTTGATATTCCCCGCGGCTGCTGCTGGCTGATTAAGATTCAGCGGGTCGGTGCCAAACGTTATCGTCAGCCCGCCGACCCCAGTCACGACCCCGACCGCCGAGCCATAAACGTTTTGCAGCAGAATAATGTCGCCCGTCGTGATCCCCACTGCCGGATCGGTCACCGCCGGATTCGTCCCCGCGGGCATCGTCAGACTGCTTCCATCGGGAGCGATCGTCGCCGCTTGAAATGCGCTCCAATCCAGCGTTGGATCCACGTAGGTAATCTTGATCGCGTCGCTGGCTTCCGAAATCGTCGGCCCAATTTGATTCCCGGGCGTCACTTTATAGAGCAACCCCTGTCCGTAGGCCGGGTCCGCCGCCGTGTAGCACTGCGTCGTGTCGCAGGCAAAATTCGGATCGGCCCCGCCCGTCGCTGCCGACGGAATCGCAATTCCATTCAACGGCACGCCAGTACCCGCCTGCGAAAGATCGCGTGTGATCTGTGTCAATGCCGCCCGCGCTTCGGTCTGCACTTCCGAATGCTTCAGACTGATACTTGACGTATTCACGGAATGCGCGAACAACAAAACTGCGCCGCCAACCACCGTGACTGTGACCGCCGTGGCCACCATTAGCTCCACCAGCGTGAAGCCCATATGTTTGTGTTGCGACTTGCCCCTCATGCCTGCTTCCTCATTGAAACCGCGAAATGTATCCCGTGACCGTGTAGTTCCGCGCCGCTCGCCCCTGCGAAGTCACCTGCACCGTCACCGTAATCTGCCGAACGTCAGGGCTGACATTCCCCGTGGAATCGATCAGCGGCTGAATCAAGATCTGCCGCTGCATATTCACCAGCGGAATGATTTCGTCATCCGCGGTACCCACAATTCCATCCGGTCCAGGCAAAATCTGCCGGTCAAGAATCGCCGTCTGGGCATTCGAACCGATGATTCCGTCCGCACCGGCCAGAAACATCGGGCTGAATCCATCGACGAAAATCCCGCCGTTCGAAACGTTCTGAATCTTCGCGAAACCGATCGTCGCGTCATTGCGCGCGCTGTACACGCTCTCCAGCGCTTCCCGCGCTTTTTGTTTCGCGATCAGGTCTTCGCGCGTGTACTGGAGAAACGTGAGCGACTGGCTGAACAACCCGGCGAGTCCCACGAGACCGACCACCAGAATGACTGCGGCCACCGTGGCCTCAAGCATGCCGAAGCCGCCACTCGACAACACACGCGCGCGGCTTTCGCTTTGACGAACAAGCGGCGCGCTCACTGCGTCCACCCTGGCGCTCCGCCGAGAGTTGTAAGAGTCCATCCCTTCGACCGCCCTGTTGATCCAAACAGCGTCACCGCTCGGCTCGAGTAAAGATTCCCGGGCTGCGCGATATAAACCACTCCATCGTTCAGCCGATTCGCGCCGTCGAGCGCCCGGCCATCAGGCTGAAAGTAAATCTGCGTTCCGCCTCCGCCATTGCCCAAATCGAAATCGATCGCGTTCGCTCCCGATCCGAGTCCATCGGGAACTGTTCCCGCTCCTGTGGGTATCCCCCCGACGCAGATGAATTGATCGCTCGTCGGCAATGTGAGTGGCTGTTGCGCCGGACTAAATGCCGGCGTCGTTCCAGTGATCGTCGACGCCACGTTTGCGACTTGCCCTACATCTACTTGAATCTGGTTGGGCGGCACAAAGGTGACGCGGTAAATTCGGCGTTCGTCGATCGCTCGCTCGTGAGCATGCCGCATCTCGCCGAGCACCATTTCCATGCCGGCGTTCGCCCGCGAGGTCTGTACCGTCGGCACCATCGTGACCAGCGCGACCGCGACCAAAATCAGAATGATCGTCACGACGACCAGAAGCTCGACCATTGAAAAACCGCGTTGAACCGGGCGCGAGAGATCCCGCTGTGCGTTTCGCCTGGAGGTGGGCATAAG
>JAFAZL010000532.1 GCA_019239815.1 Acidobacteriota bacterium | reverse complement strand
TGTGTTTGCGTTCGCTTTTCGTACCATTCGGCGGACTTGTGCAGATCTTCGACAGTCTTCTGCTTGAGGTCCTCGAGACGCATTTCGAAATCGGTCATGCCGCGCGAAGTGACGCTGTCGGTCGTGGCGCGCAGGATTTCCTCGACGCCGCCGAGATTGGAGCGAAATTGCTGCAGGGCGTCGGCAAACGCTTCGTCCGTGCTGGCGCGAATTTTGTCCTGATGAAGCGCGAGCGCAGCATCGAGCAACGAACGGCCGCCGGCGAGACGTTGCATTGCCTGATCTGCTTGCTCCACGTGAGGATGCAATATGCCCTGAACCTGTTCCGAAAATCGCGTGATGGCGTCGCGGCTCGAGTCGTCGAACGCCGTGCGAATTCGTCCGTTGATTTCTTCGAGCACCGATTCTGAGTGCCGGTGCAGTTCGTTGCGATGGAGGCTCAGGACGTCATCGGCTTGCGACTGGAAATTCGTCAGCGCGTGCTGTTGGACGGTCTCCAGACGCGCGGCGAGTTGTTCGAGGCGATCCGCGGTGTCAGCCGCGCGATTCGCGGCGGCCTCGGCACGTTCCGTCTGGCTCTGGAGCAACTCGCGTGCGGTTTGTGCTTGCCGCTCGGCGTTCGCGGAATTTTCGGCCACCGCTGTTCGCAAATTCGTCGTGTGGTAATCGGATTCCTGGTGGAAAGCTGAGAGGAGCGCATTGGCGCGTTCGGTAACCGTTGCGGCGGCCACTTCTTGCGCGGATGCAAGAGCGGCGTCAACCGCAGCTTGCCAGCGGTGCTGAGCAGCTTCCACTTCGCCGCCCAGATCACTACGCCATTTTTCAAGCGCACTTGCGAGTGCAGCTTCCGCTTGTTGCTGCGTCTCATTCGCCGCGGCTATGAGATCGTCACGATTTGCGGCCAGAAGCTGTTCGCGCTGGGCGCCGACTTCTGCGGCCAATTTTTGGAGCGCATCGGACTGCGTGGCAATGTCTTGATCGGCTTGTTCGGACGCGGAAAGAAGGCGTGCCGTCGTTTCTTCGGCTTGTTGGCAGACTTCGCTCAGTGTTTCAGCCGCGCTGGTGAGCTGTTCGGCGTGCGCAGCGCGCTGCATACGGCCCTCATCAGAGAGGTGCGAGGTGAGGTTGCGCGTCACTTCTTCGAGCTTAGGAGCAAGGCGCTTCGGTAACTCTTCCTGAAGCGCCGTTGCAGCAGCTTCGTGCGCTTCGCGGCTCCGTGCCTGCGACTCTTCCTGGATCTTGTCGATCGCCGCCGTGACCTCGTGCTGCAGCGAGTCGCGTGACTCGGCTACTCTCTTGTCCCATTGCTCGGCGCTGGCCGTGCGTTCAGCGGTAACGGCCTGCGATGCCGCTTCGCGGGCGGCGGCTTGAATCTGCTGGCGTGCTTCAGCGAGAAGGCGGGTCACGTGACGGGCGAGTTGGAGCGAAGCGTCGGTAGTGCTCGCCGGCGAGGGGAAGACGCGAACGTTGTCGGGATTCATAGACTGAGCAGATGCGGCGGCAGTAGCGGCGTCGGAATCAGTGAGCGAAACGTGAAATTCGGTTTCGGAGGAGTCCGCGGGTGGCAGAGGAGGCGGGGTGAGAGGCGGAAGAGGCAATTCAATATGAGTCGTCGCGTGCGTACCGATCGGAGCAGCGGCAGATTGGGCGGCTGCTGCGTCGGACTGCGCGAACCAATCTTCTGGCGGAAACGCGATGCCCCAGACGTTGCCGGGTGCTTCGAGTTCAAGCGCGACCTGGAAAAGCTGACGCACCGTGAGTGGGCGCTGAATCCAAGCGACGCGGCCGCGAACGGTGCGGGGTGGTTCGCCTTCCTGCGGGTTGGGAACTTCGAGTTTTACCCACATGTTCTTGAGCACGTAGTGTTTGGACTGATAGCGGCAGCCGTGGCAGTTCAATATCAAGGACGACGTGCGCTCCATGAACGGCCGGCCGAGCGCATCGACGCCCGTCACCTGCAGAGGGACGGCCTGCACGATGCGGGTGCTGCGTCGTTTTCTGAGTTCGGTAGTTGGGTTCACTGCAGTCTCTGGCGCCATTTCCGTCGTTTCACCGGCAACATTTCTGCCAAGGTCTTCCATTCGGGGACCCGCCGTATTGAATTTTGTGTTGCTCAAGCTCCGATCAATTGCGCTTCGTTTTCGGAGCGTTCGGCGCGGGGGATGCGTGCGTGCCGCTCAGAAAATGCCAAAACTCTTTCGCGACCCAGATGGGTCCGACGAGCAGATAAATCGGTCCCTGGAAGAATGCCGGATGATTGCCTTCAATACGATGACCCAGGAACAGAAAAATCCAGCCGCCGAGAAACAGACTAGCGCCAAGGATCCACTTCGTCAGAAACAAAAGAACGATTCCAGCGAAAATCAACGGAATGCCGACGCCATGCAGGAACTTATTCCAGGCGGAGGTGTGCTCATGATCGTACCGCTCCATGTAGCTCGCCAGACCTGGCATAGCCGGAACTCCGCGTGGGGACGTTGCCTGCGGAACTACACTGTATACCGAAACGCGTGAAAATTCTAGGCGTGAGAAGTGTGGAAAAGCGCGAATTTTTGAGTGCGAGTGAATGAAAGTTTGTTGATAGCGCAAGCGAGATTTTGATTGCGTTATGCGACGCAATGAACTAACGCAACATCGTAGCGAACATAAAAACGTGTTGTAGTT
>JAFAZL010000335.1 GCA_019239815.1 Acidobacteriota bacterium | reverse complement strand
CGCAATCGCAATCACGACAAAGATGGGGCGCGTGTTTGTGCTCAATCGGCTGAACGGTAAGCCGCTGCTGCCGGTCGAAGAGGTCGCCGTACCGAAAACAGACATTCCGGGAGACGAAGCGTGGCCGACGCAGCCTTCGGGAATTTCAACGGTGCCTGAAGGATTGAAGGCGAGCGATGCATTCGGCAAAACCGAAGAAGAACGCAAATGGTGCGAGGATCGGATCAAGGCTTCGCGATCGGAGGGAATTTTTACGCCGCCGAGTCTGCAGGGGACGATCGTGTATCCGGGCAATGCCGGTGGCGTGAACTGGAGCAGTTCGGCGTTCGATCCGGAGCGGCATTTGCTGATCATGAACACGAATCACCTCGCGATGCGGGTGCAATTGATCGAGCGCGCGAAGCTGGGTGCTGTGTACGACGACCGCGAAAAAAATCGGATGACCGGCGAATTTGCGCGGCAGTCGGGCGCACCCTACGGGATGTATCGCGAGACATTTCTCGGGCCGACGGGGACGCCGTGCACGCCTCCACCCTGGGGCACGACCGAAGCGATCGATTTATTTACCGGCACGAAGACTTGGGATGTGCCGCTGGGAAGCTACGTCAAGGACCACAAAACGGGCACTGTGAATTTTGGCGGGCCGATTGTGACGGCGGGCGGCGTGGTGTTCACCGCGGCGTCGATGGACAACCTGATTCACGCGTTCGATGCAACGGATGGGAAAGAGATTTGGTCGTATGAGTTGCCGGCCGGCGGACAGGCAACACCGATGACGTACGTCGTGGGCGGGAAGCAATATGTCGTGATCGCGGCAGGCGGGCACGGGAAGTTGGGGACAAAGCAAGGGGATTATGTAGTGGCTTTTTCTTTGCCGTAGAAAGAGCGAGCGAGGAGTTAACGAAGATCGAGAAAAACCGGAGCGTGGTTGAGTTTTACGGCCGGGCAAGCAGGGGCGCAGCGTGCTGCGCCCCTACATGTTTTTTAGCCTGAGGCTCGATCGAGCTAAAGATTTTTTGAGGAGCGGAAGGCGCGGACTACGGCGGCGGGGTCGTGCTGGTCGGCGTCGACTTCGGAGTTCATGTGGCGCATGTCGGCGACGGAGATTTTTCCGGCGAGGTCGGCGAGGGCTGCACGAAGCGGCGGAAACTTTGCGAGCGTATCCTGGCGGACGATTGGAACGGCGTCGTACGGTGGGAAATAGTGGCGATCGTCGGAAAGGCCGACGAGATGGAGCGCGTCGATGAGGCCGTCGGTGGAATTGCCGGCCACGATGTCGACTTTTTTATCGACGAGCGCGCGATAGATGAGGCCGAGATCCATGACGCTGGGAGTCGCGGCGAAGTTGAGGCCGTAGCGCCGGACGAAGCCGCGATAGCCGTCGGGGCGCTCGAGAAATTCGTAGCCGACGCCGGCGCGCCAACGCGGCGCGATGGGAATGATGTCGGAAATTGTGTGCAGATGAAATCGCTCGGCGTCGGAACCACGAACAACCATCGCGAATGTGTTTTCGAACCCGAGGGGCTCGGTGACGTCGAGATGAAAACGCCCGACGTAGCCTTTTTTGACTCGCTCGTAGACGGCGCGCGCGTCTGAATTGTCGGTGGGCGTTTCGTTGAGGACAGCGGTCAGAGCCGTGCCGGTGTACTCAACGTAGAGGTCGAGGTCACCTGAGAGAAGCGCCTTCTGGCAGAGGAGCGTGCCGCCAAGATTGGATTTTCGGTCGACGTGAATGCCGGTGCGGGCTTCGATGTGTTGCGCGAGGAGTTCGGCGAGAATGACTTGCTCGGTGAAAAATTTGGAGCCGATGGTGATGTGCGGTTGAGACGGGCCGCAACCGGAGAAATATAGGACGACGGAGAGTACGGCGAAGAAGGTGCGGCGCATCGTAGGCAATGTCTCACAGAAAAAGAGAAAGAGAAAATCTAACGCGGAGGGCGCGGAGACCGCCGAGATTGCGCGGAGAGGACTACGTGACTTTGAGGCGGCGCTCGAGCAATGCCAACAATCCATCAGCGAGTAACGCCAATGCGGCGGCAGGAATTGCGCCGGCCAGGATCACTGCGTCACTAACCATCGCGACGCCACGAAAGATAAAGGTGCCGAGCCCGCCCGCGCCAATTGCAGCGGCGATTGTAGCGACACCGATGGTGATGATTGTGGCAGTTCGAATCCCGGCAAGAATCACCG
>JAFAZL010000297.1 GCA_019239815.1 Acidobacteriota bacterium | reverse complement strand
GATCATCCACTTCGGTCCCAACACCTTCATGGATCGCGAATGGGGCGACGGCACTGCCGATCCCAGCGTCTTCAATCCCACCGCCTTCGATTCCGCACAATGGATGCGCACGATGACAGCCGCGGGCGCCAAATACGTCGTCATGGTGGCAAAACATCACGATGGGTTTTGCCTGTGGCCCACAGAGCAAACGAACTACAGCGTGAAGAGCAGCCCCTGGAAAGACGGCAAAGGCGATGTCGTCGCTGAAGTCGCCGCCGCCGCGCGAAAACACGGGCTGAAGTTTGGCGTTTATCTCTCACCGTGGGATCGTCACGAGCCGCGCTACAGCAACTCCGCCGAGTACGACAAATATTACGCAGCCGAACTGGATGAACTCGCGCAGCACTACGGCGAGCTGACCGAGTTCTGGCTCGACGGCGCCGGCAGCGCCGGACACGTCTACAATTTCCCTCACATCATCGAAGAACTCCGCACCTATCAGCCCAACACGCTCGTCTTCGCCGACACCGGCCTCTTCGAATACGGCGATATCCGCTGGGTCGGCAACGAAGCCGGTGTCGTCGCGCCCGACAACTGGAACGTCATCGACCGCCACGGCTACCTCCGCTGGCGCCCCGCTGAAGCCGACACGCCTTTGCGCAAGCTTCACTGGTTCTGGCATCCCAACGACGAAGCTTCAGTCAAGTCGCTCCCCGACTTGCTCACCCTCTACGACCAAACCATCGGCCGCGGCGGCCAACTCATGCTAGGCCTCGCGCCCGACAATCGCGGCCTCTTGCCCGACAATGACGCGAAGCGCCTCGAGGAATTCGGCGCCGCCATCGCCAAGCGTTACGGCGCAAACAACAATTTGTCGCGCGAGCATGCGCAACATGACCTCGATGTCGAACGCGCCCTCGACAACGATCCCGACACCTTCTGGTCCGCACCCCGCGGCTCGCACCACTCCACGCTAGAAGTAAATTTCGCCAAGCCCATCACCTTCGATCACGCCCTCATCATGGAACGCCTAGCCAACGGTCAGCACGTCCAATCCTTCCGCATCGAAATTTGGGACGGCACCACTTGGAAATCCGTCGCAGCCGACCACTCCATCGGCCACAAGCGTATCGAGAGCTTCCCCGCGCAAACCGCCTCTCGCGTCCGCCTAAATATCCTTAGTTCCACAGACGCCGCCAAAATCCGCGAGTTCCAACTCTTTTCCATCGGCGATCGCTAATCAAAAGACCCAGCTGCTCTGGGCACCGCTGTTTCATTGCTGGTGTCAAACAATCCAAATGAACCGCATCCGACGCGCTGCCTTCGCGTTGTTCGCACTCATTGCACTCGGACTCGCTTCGCATGATGAATTCAATCATTTTTATCGATACGGCCACTTTGCACCTCTGAGCTTGCACGTGGATGTAGTCGTGACCACAAGCAACGAACTACTCGGCGTGGACGGAGCTGGGAAGATCTATGAAGCCACTCTGACCAACTATGGCGTTCGACCAACCACAATTGTTGTCTGCGACTACCTAAACTACGCAAGCATGCACGCGATAATGCTCAACTACGTTGTCGAGCGCGGCGAACCGTCATCGAATCGTTGGGTTTATGTTCCCGAATGGGATGAATTTGGCTCTCGTTTATTCTGTCGTCCTTCGTTTGAAGTAACCGCCACTCATCGAGTCCGGCGCCGATTATGGCCGGGACAAAAAATTGAGGTGGGCGGCGGTATCCCGGCGCAGATGGGAGGCTTCCGCGTGGGCGACGACGGCAGGTTCACAGTATTTCTTCAGGCCGATGGGAACGGGTTGGACGCGGTTTCCTCCGCAGCATTCCACGTGGACCAGGAGCCGAAAAAGCAAGGCGCTAAGCCCCTTCCCCCTTCGGCTTCGCCTGCGCCCCCAGCGGCTCGCGAAACGGATCAATCGCAATCGCCGAATACTCCACATCCACAATCTCAAGCTCCTCCGTCTTCCCCGGCGCGCGCAACACCACGGTGTCGCCCGCGCTCGCCTTCATCAGCGCATTCGCCAGTGGCGATCGCCAACTGATATACCCGCGATTCGTGTCCACCTCATCGATCCCCACGATCGACACCACATGCTCGTCCCCAGCCGCATCGCTATACGTCACCGTCGCCCCAAAAAACACGCGCGAAGCACTCGCTTCCGGCCGTCGGGCCGCAGGATCAACCACCACCGCCGCATCAATCCGTTTCCCAAGAAATCGAATCCGCGAATCGATTTGATTCAACCGCCGCTTCCCATACTGATAGTCGGCATTCTCGCTGCGATCCCCATTCCCCGCCGCCCACGCAACTACCTCCACCACCGCCGGTCGCTCACGCGTCAACAAAAACACCTGCTCATCCTTCAGCCTCTGCAACCCCGCCGGCGTAATGTAATTTTTGATCGCCGGCCCCGGAGGATCTGGCCTCGGCCCTCGCAGCGGCCGCTTCTCTCGCTGTTGCCAATCTGTCATGAAATGAATTTACCTCAATACACCGACCACACGCCCGGCGTCGCCAGTTCGAGCAAATGTCGGTCGGGATCCCTGAAGTACAGACTCCAGCCCCCCAATTCCCACTTCCGCTTCTCTTCCACTTCGATCCGATTCGTCGCAAGCCATTGCTCCCACTTCGCCAACTCGGCCGCAGGGATCGCGAACGCGATGTGCAATTCTCCGTCCCCGTCGTGAGGCGATGCTATGGCGCGCGACGCCCCCTTCTCGAACAGCAGCAGCACTTGCCGCTCGCCGAGTGCATCGCGCAACCGCGATCGAACCGGGTGACCACCTGAAACCCGAAAATCTCTTCGTAGAAACAAACCGACCGAGATACATCGCTTACATACAAAGATGATTCAAGAATTCCATCCGTTTTCGGAGGCATCCATTCCATCCCCTTTCGTACACCGGCCGAAACGCGAAAATCAGAATGCCCGATAAGCGCGATAAATACGACCTTAGCTGCATCGCGTAGCTCACGCGCTCCATGTCCGCCGCTCAACCTCCTCAACGTTCTTTTCCGATTATTGATGCACGGCTCTAGCTGGTCGACTATAGTCTCGCCACTGCTCAACCAGGTCGCGCTCAGCAATCAGGCAATCTAGCGCTGTTTCAACGGAGGAACAATATGCCATCACTCGATCTTCAACCTCTTCGCGCTATGTTTCGCGGCGAAATCTTCACACCGTCGGATTCCGGCTACGACGCTGCCCGTCAAATCTGGAACGCGAGCATCAACAAACGCCCAGCCTTGATTGCTCGATGTTCGGGTGTCGCCGACATAGTCGCAGCGGTAAATTTTGGCCGGGACAAAAACCTGCTAACCGCGATTCGTGGCGGCGGTCATAACGTTGGCGGACGTGCGCTCTGCGACGACGGGCTCGTTATCGATTTGTCCCGCATGCGCGCCATCTATGTCGATACGGCAACACAAAAGGTGCGAGTGCAGGGTGGGGCAACACTCGGTGACCTGGACAACGAGACGCATGCCTTCGGCTTGGCGGTGCCGTCAGGAATCATTCCGAAAACTGGAATCGCCGGCTTGACCCTTGGCGGCGGTGTTGGCTGGCTCATCCGCAAATACGGTATGACCGTCGACAATCTTCTGTCCGCGCAAGTGGTCCTTGCCGACGGACAAATCGTTACTGCCAGCGCATCGGAGAATCAAGACCTGTTTTGGGCCTTGCGAGGCGGAGGCGGAAATTTTGGCGTCGTCACCTCATTTGAGTTTCAAGGACGCCCTGTACATACAGTGCTCGGAGGAATGATTGTCTATCCGCGTGACGCCGCAACCGATGTCCTGCGTCACTATCGCGATTTCATGATGACGGCGCCCGACGAACTCACCGTCTACGCAGGCCTTCTTCACGCGCCGGACGGCGCACCGATCACAGCCGTCATTGCGTGCTATTGCGGCACTCTCGAGAATGGCGAACGTGCGCTTCAGCCCCTACGAAAATTTGGAGCGCCGGTTGCCGACTTGATCCAACCGATGCCATACCCGGTTTTCCAATCCATGCTCGCTCCGGCGTTTCCAGACGGAAATCAAAACTACTGGAAGTCGACTCTCTTGCGCGAAGTGCCCGACGATGCAATCAGGGCGATCGTCGCCCAAGGCAATGCGATGAAGTCGCCGCTCTCGGCGCTCGTAATCGAAAATTATGGCGGCGCCGCGGGGCGCGTCTCGAAAGAGGCGACCGCCTACCCTCACCGTGACGTCCCGTGGGACGTGCTGTTCATTGCGCAATGGGTCAATCCTGCAGAGACTTCCATTCATCGCGAATGGGCGCGGGCCGGCGAAGAGATGCTTCGGCCCTTCGGGGCGAACGCCCATCTGCTCGGCGCCTTGGACGTCGAGTCTGACGACGTCGTGAGTACCGCATTCGGACAGAACTTGCCACGACTCGCGGCGGTCAAAAAAAAGTACGACCCATCAAACTTCTTTCGCGTAAACCAGAACATCAAGCCTGAGGTGTCAGTGCGATAAAACACGAGCTGCTTAGCAAGGTGGACTAAAATGCATAGCTTCCTCGCGCTCGAAAGGAGATCGATGGGATCAGGACAAATTGATCGCCGTACCTTCATGAAGGTTAGCAGCGGAGTGCTCGCGGCAGGCCTCGCCCCCAATGTCGCGACGGAAGCTAGAGCGGCGGAAGCCGAGGCGGTCGGCGAAACGCCGTTCCCCGTCAAATGGTACCCATTCGCACAGCATCCCGACTCCGACACTTGCTGGTCGCTCTCTGTCGGTCCCGACGGCCGCATCTACGCCGCCGCTTGCGCCGAGAGCGTACCCGGCGGCGTAGTCAAACCCGTCCGCTACAACGAGCAGCGCGACGATCTCGACTACCTCTTCAACCTCGCCGAAAAAGTGGACGATCCCGGCGACTCCGGCCGCGCTTCGCAGTGCAAGATCCACTACAGCTTCGCGCCGTCGATGCACGACGGTGTGCTGTACATGGCCACGCATCTTTCCGGCCCGCCGATCGATCTGCCCGTTTATTCGCCATGGTATTCCTGGCACGACCCGAAGCGCTGCTTCCGCGGCTCCGCGCTGCTCGCTTTCGACACCCGCACCGATCAGGCCCTTTGGTGGGACACGCTCATCCCCAAAGAAGGATGCCGCTGCCTCCTCCACGATGAAGAGCGCGGCTTGCTCTACGCCATGAGTTACCCGCGCGATCATTTCATCATCTACGATCTCAAGACTCGCAAGCGACGCGATATTGGCCGCATCAGTTCCATCAATCCTCAAGCGCTGTTCCTCGACAAGCAGCACCGTGTCTTCACCAGCAGCGACTACGGCCGCCTCGTGCGCTACACGCCCGAAACCGACCGGCTCGAAATCTCTCCCGGTCTTCTAGCCCATGATCCGAACTACCAAACCGGCTGGCACAGCGTCTTCTATGACGTCGCGCCCGCCCCTGACGGTGAATGCGTCTACGCCTCCACCTGGTGTCCGAATCCGCGCCTGATGCGCATCTGGCACAATCAAGGTGACTGGCCGCGTGTCGAGGACCTCGGCCCGGCCACGCAGCCTCGAGACCTCAGTTTCCCAATTGACATGTACGACGATCACTGCGGCGGCCTTACGTTTGGCGGCGACGGCAAACTCTACTATGTGGCTTCACGCTGGCGCGACCCGAAATACAACCCAACTCCCGAATCGCGCAAACAAAATGAAGGCGTCCTCTGGTGCCTCGATCCCCAGACCCTCAAGCGAGAAGAAGTCGCTCGACTCGAGCATCCCACAGGCCTGGCGCATTACGTCTCGCGCGGCGCCGTCGATCACAACGGCGATCTCTTCTTCGGCCACGTCGGCAATCATCCCTCCGGCATCTTCAAAGTCTCCATGCCCGCAGACCGCAAGCGCCCAAACGCACACCTTCCCATCCGGATGTGGGGCTGAGAGACGACCACGATGCAGACGAAACCGAAATTCGATCCCAACTCCCCGCAAATCAAAGCATATCTAAACGAACTCGCCCACCAATTCGTCCGCGAGGGAACGATGGTCGCATTTCCCACGTGCTTGCCAGGCATGACCACCCCGATCCCACTCGACGAGAGCCGCATCACCGCGCTCGACATCAACTCCGACGGTCACATCTACGGTGGAACCAGCGGCCATCGGTCGCACGTTTTCGGCGCCGCTTTCCATGGCCTCACTGGAATCGTGCTGGATGCCGGAGCCGTTCCCGGCTGCACGAGCACCGCGGCGGTCTGCTGTGGCGCCGAGCGCACAATCGCTTTCGTGAACGGACCGCAAGGCGGCCGAGCAGTCGCCGTGCCGCACATAAAACTAGCCGAAGATTGGATCCAGGAGTGGGGCCTCGCGCCGCCACAACTTCAGGAACTCGGTGAATGCGTCTCGGGCGAGCCTGTCGTCCACGCTGTCGCCGTCCCATCCCGAGACAAGATCGTCGGCGTAACCACGCGTCACCTGTTCACGATGGTTGTGCAGTCAGGACAGATCACTGTCGTGGGCGACGTCCCAGGCCGCGGCAATCTAGCCATGGGTCACGACTCAGTCTTCGGTCAGGATGAAGGCGCACGACTCTGGCGCTTCGATGTGGCAACCGGCCGCGTCCACCGTTCCGCAGTTCATCTTCCCGACGGTGAATGGACCGCGCCTTTGCGATGGGCACGTGATCGCAACACAGGTCTGCTCTTCACAGCCGATGCAACTGGGCGTCTGTTTTCTTTCGACGAGAATAAATTTCGTTCCCTAGGACGTGCGCATCTCGCGCCAGTCGGACCGATCGCCGTGACGCCCGACGGCAGGCTCTTCGGATTCTGTGGCGCCGAGATGGCCAATCTCTTCTGCTGCGATCCAGCATCAGGCAACGTCGCCAATCTAGGCGTCGCAGCTTCCGTCCTCGAGCAACGTCGCTACGGCTACCAGTTCGGCGACGCTGTCGTTGGGCGCGACGGTGAAATCGTCTTCGGTGAGGACGACAACGGCGGCCATCTCTGGCTCTACTTTCCGAAAATCCAGGACACCCGACGCACATCTTGACGCGATACGAATTCCAGATTCCCACCGAGTCTTGACGAGTATCAGATACGGGCAATCGGACATTTCCGTTTATGGGACCTACTAGGACTTGGGAATTTCCAACTTGAAAAATCTTCCGCTG
>JAFAZL010000227.1 GCA_019239815.1 Acidobacteriota bacterium | reverse complement strand
ATGCCGCACCAGCCGCGTCTGCTGCGGCCCGGCAATTTCCCGGAAGGCAGCCCAGGCAGCGGCACGTACATTGGAACCGCGAAGAACGGCGTGAAGTTCGCCGTCATCAACCTTCAGGGCCGCGTCTTCCTGCCTGCGATCGACGATCCCTTCCGCAAAGTCGATGCTGAGCTGGCCAAACTGCCCGAAGACGTCGCATTCGTCTTCGTGGATATGCATGCCGAGACGACCAGCGAAAAGATCGCGCTCGGCTGGTATCTCGACGGTCGGGTCTCGGCGGTCGTCGGGACCCACACCCATGTGACCACCGCCGACGAGCGCGTCCTGCCCCAGGGCACCGCCTACATCACTGACGTCGGCATGACCGGCCCACACGACGGCGTCATCGGCATGGACCGAAATGGGATTATCAAGCGTTTCCTCGATGGCTTACCGGCGCGCTTCGACGTCGCGCCGGGTGACGTTCAAATGAACTGCGTGCTGATCGAAACGGATGACTCAGGCCAGCGCAACTCGGCTGGCCGCCTGAAGGCTAAGTCCATCGAACGGCTGCGTTTGCGCGCCGACTAAGCCTCTTCCCAAAATGGAACTGAACCCCGTCCCTGCCTAAAGGTCCTGCTGCAACGTGGAGCAACCTTCCGCCGTCCAAACACTATCTGAGGACACATGCAAAAAAAGAAGGCCCAGCTTCTAACAATTGCAGGCTCGTTGTGTCTCTCCGCCTGTATCGTTGCTTTTGCTGCACGTTCGGTTCACGCGGGGCCGCCGCCTGCGGCACAACCGCACGCTGCCCAGCCGACTCCAGCCCAAGACCGCACGTTCACCCAAGTCGAAGGCGACATGACCGCCAAGACGCGCCTCTTCGGCCCGATCGGCCCGGGATTGCGTGCCGTCCGCCGCTCGGCCGACGGACGCACATACATTCTCGCCTCGCCGTCTCCCGGCCTTGTCGTGTACGACGCCAAAGGCAAACAAGTCTTCACCGTGCCGGAGGTCGCTGCGACGCCCGGCTCGAAACCAAGCACCGCCGGCATCACCTTCGGCGAAGACTGCGACATCGATTCCGAAGGACACACCTACATCGCTGACCGCGGTTCCAGCATGGTCGATATCATCGGTCCCGATGGCACCTTCGCGAATTCCTTCGCAGCGCCCGCTCCAGTCTCGATCGCCTGGCTGGGAGAGGGTGAGATTGCCGTCGCGACGCTCCGCGAAGACCATCTCGTGATCGTCTACGACAATCGCGGCCACGTAACGCGCGACTTCGGCGATCCCGAGCAAATCTCAGATCGAGACGACCTGAACCGGTTCCTGAATATCGGCGAGCTGGCCACCGACGCTGCGCACCATCTCTACTACGCGTTTAACTACACGCCTGAGCCGACGGTCCGCCAATTCGATCGCCATGGCTACAGCACCGGTCCGGACGTGCAGTACGTGGCGCTCGAAGCCGCGGGTCAGGCACAGGCGATCCGCCGCGAGATCGTCAAGCAGGAGAAGAACCGTAAGTCGCCATCCTTCAAGCGCATCCTCACCGGCTTCGGCGTCGATCCCGTAAACGGCGAAGTGTGGATAGCGGTCGGCAACACGCTGCTGCACTTCGACAAGGACGGCAACCGCCGCGCCAGCTATCAGATGTACACGCCGGAAGGCGCGCGCCTCGAGGCCAACACGATTCTGATCGAGCCCGATCGCATGATCATCGGCGGCGATCCGATTGGCATTTACGAATTTCAACGCCCCGACAAAAAACTTCCCGGCACCAGCTGAAAAATTTCCGCTTTTCCTCAGGACATTTTTCGGGTTCGTGCGTCGTGATTAGGCGCGGGAACCATTTTTGTCGTAGAATTCCCTTTCGAATCATCGCGTCGCAACTTTTCTGCGCGAGATTTTGCGGTGTGGAAAAACTGTGAACCGTGTGTGAAACGTGATTCGTTCACCGATTCTCCTTCGCACACTTTTCGCTTGCAGGGTACGCGTCAATCGGAGACAATCCCGCGCTGCGTTGGAACGACGGTGACTCGGCCTGAGGGCAAACCGAGTTCGTTCCAGAGGCAACAGGGGCACGGCGGTACATTCCATCGAGGGTTAAACCCCGAAGTCTAAAGAAGGACGTCAACGGCCCGCTTTCCCACAGCATATTCACATCTGTGGAAATAGCACGGGCCTCTTATTCTCTCCGCAAAATGTCGACTGCTACTCAAACCGGGCGCGAACCAATCAACTCTTGGGACAAATTTCTAGACCGCGTGAAACAGCGGGTCAGCATCAACACGTTCACGACCTGGTTCCAGCCCACTCGCCTTAATCGTGCTGAAGGCGACACCTGGTTCATTCAGATTCCAAGCACCGTTTTCCGCAATGTGTTGACCCGCACTTACGGAGAGATCGTAAAGGCAGTCTTTCACGAGCTCGGAACGCCGAATATGCGCGTGCAATATGTATGCTCTGAGGAAGAAGCAGCCGCGGCCGCCAATCCGGCGCCGCCAGCTTCCGCCGTCGTTCCAGTGAAGCAGTCGAAGCTCGATTTCGAGAGCAGCGACCACCAGCTCAATCCTCGTTATACGTTCGATTCGTTCGTTGTCGGCAAGTCCAACGAATTTGCGCACGCCGCGGCACGCGCCGTCGCCGAGCAGCCATCAAAGGCCTACAACCCGCTCTTCCTCTATGGCGGCGTGGGCATGGGCAAGACCCACTTGATGCACGCCATCGGGCACACCATCAAGAAGCGAAACCCGGCGATGCGGCTCAGCTACGTCAGCGCCGAAAAATTCACCATCGAAGTCATTAACTCGCTGCGCTTCGATCGCATGATTACATTCCGAGATCGCTTCCACACGGTCGACGTCTTGCTCGTGGATGATATCCAGTTCATCGCCGGCAAAGAGCGCACGCAGGAAGAGTTCTTCCACACGTTCAATGCGCTCTACGAGCAAGGCAAGCAGATCGTCATTTCGTCGGATTGCCTGCCAAAAGATATCAATTCGATCGAAGAACGGCTGCGCTCGCGTTTCGAGTGGGGCTTGATCGCCGATATCCAACCGCCCGATCTCGAGACAAAGATTGCGATTTTGCAGAAGAAGGCGGAGAACGATCGATTCCCGCTGCCCGATGATGTGGCCGAGTACATCGCGCGCGCGATCAAGTCGAACGTGCGCGAGCTGGAAGGCGCGCTGACGCGGTTGATGGCTTATGCGTCGCTGACCGGCGCGACGGTTTCACTTGCCACCGCACAACAGGTTTTGCGCAATATCATCGCCTCGCAGGAAAAGCGCGTCACAATCGACCTGATCCAAAAGCGGGTCAGCGAACATTTCAATCTGCGCGAGCAGGATCTGAAGGTCCGCAGCAACACCCGCGCGATCGCCTTTCCGCGGCAAGTGGCAATGTACATCGTGAAGCAGCTCACCACCGCGTCTCTGCCCGAGATCGGCCGCCAATTCGGCGGCAAACATCACACGACGGTGCTGCACTCGATCCACAAGATCGAAGAGATGCGCCGCTCCGACAAGGACCTCAACCGCACCATCACGCGGCTGATGGACGCGCTGCAGTAACTTTCATCAAATTCCATAAGAGCTTGCTGTACTTCAGGATGCGACCCGATCCTCCCGTCGGGGCGCGCGTGAGTCCCGGTTTCTCCGTGATTCCTGCCCCAGGTCGTGTAGGTCAGGGCTATCTCGGTCTTACCATTCCTCTCGCGCCTTCTTCCGGAGCATCCATTCGCGGCCGATAACCGTTCGCTCGGCTCGAAATCTTTAAATCGCCGCTGGTCGCGACGAGCAATTCTTCGATCAACTGGTTCACGGCGGCCATCGGGACGTTCGCCGCGAGCGCTTTCGATCCGTTCTCTGTTAAAACTGCCGGAGTTGCTTCTCCTCCGCGTCGTCCGACCGCGAGCTCCGCAACTTCCACCTGATTCGCGGGCAGCGTGATCATTACGAGCGACATCGATTCCAGAATGACTGGCCCAGCTTGCTGAATCGCCTGAAGCGTGGCCTCGTGCGCGGCTTCGCGAAACGCTTCCGCATTGGAATCGACGTCGTGGTAGCTTCCGTCGTCCACACTCATGTTGACGTCGGAAACCTCAAGCCCGGCGGCACCGGCTTTCAACGCCTCCTGAACACCCTGGAGAACCGCGGAAGAAAACTGTGCCGGAATATTCCGACCCGCATTCCAAGTCAGGACCGCGCCGCGGCCGCGCTCCGCAGGACGAACACTTACGATTACATGCGCATACTCGCTGCGCGGGCCGCGCGGTCGCACAACTTTCCCTTCGGCTGTAGCTGAGCCCTGTACCGTTTCCCTGAGGAAAATTTTGTTGCGCTCTCTCGTCATTGCGAGCCTTACGCGGAAAGTCTTACAACGGTCTATGCGATTGGATTGCACGACGGCGCGGTAAGTTTGCCGATGAACATTCCAATTTCGTTGTGGACAACGATTGTGTAACGTGCGGAATTCGTGTGGGAGACTGTGCGCGAATTGCCTCTAACCTCGTAACCAAACCATAAGCGCACCAAGTTTTCCTCGGTTCCCACAATTCGCCACTCCGACACGATGTGCCGATTCTGCGCCAAAACAAAGGGTACAAATTTTTTTCCACGTTTCCACATCGACTATCACAACAACAAGTCTCCAATTCTTTTCTAGATCAAAATATTTTGCTTGTTGTGTGATTGTCCTTGCTTGTGAAAAATCCTTCGTCCCAGCTGCGCTGAGTACCTCGCAACAACGCCCCCCAAAAATCCTCACATTTCCTCAAGCCTGTCCGCTCGGACAGGCCTTGTTCCGCTTTGTTCTTTCCTCAAAAACGAGTAAAGTACGGCAACAGCGTTACAATCACAGAAGGAGGCGGCTGTCCGTCCCCCAGGGCCGCGTAAACAATGAGCGCACCTGCAACCGCACGCGAGGATCACCAAGCGATGGAATTTAGCGTATCCAAATCGGCGCTGCTGAACGAACTCAGCACCACGCAGGGTGTCGTCGAACGCAAAACGACGATCCCGATTCTGTCGAACTTGCTGGTCGAAGCCAAGGGCAGCCAGCTCAACATCACGGCGACGGATCTCGAGCTGAGCATCCGCACGTCGTGCGACGCCAAGGTGAAAAAAGAAGGCGCCGGCACGATCCCGGCGAAAAAACTTCTCGAGCTCGTGCGCCTGCTTCCCGAAGGCGAAATCAAGTTCAAGCTGCTTGAAAATCACTGGGTCGAAATCGTCAGCGACAAAAAGAAATACAAGCTGGTCGGCATGGCGAAAGAGAATTTCCCAGCGCTGCCGGCAATGCCGCATACGCTGGTCAAGATCTCCGCGGCGGTGATGGAAAGCCTGATCAGCAAAACGAAGTTCGCGATTTCGATGGAGGAGTCGCGCTATACGCTTAACGGCGGCTTGCTGATCTTGAAGCCTGACACGCTCGCCATGGTCGCCACCGACGGTCATCGTCTCGCTCTCGCTGAAACCGATCAGAAGCTCGCCGGACTCAATGGCGAAATGAAAGTGCTCATTCCGAAAAAGGCGATGGATGAAGTTTCCAAGCTCGCCAGCGCAGCCGATTCGGATGCACAGATTGAATTTGCAAAGGACGAAAGTCACCTGTTCTTCCAGGTCGGTCATCGCTTGCTGATTTCTCGGATTCTCACCGGCCAGTTTCCGAACTATGAAGCGGTCCTGCCACGCGACAACAACAAGACCGTCACGTTGGAACGTGGCGAACTCTGCGACGCCGTTCGCCGCGTCTCGCAGCTTGCCGACCAGCGCTCGCACGCCGTGAAGCTAGCCGTCTCGCGCGACGGCATCGAAATCTCCGCGTCGAGCCCCGAATACGGCGAAGCAAAAGAAAACATCGAGAAGGACTACAAAGGCGATCCAATTTCGATCGGCTTTAATTCCAGCTATATGCTCGATTTTCTCGGCGCTGCAGCCGATGGCCCAGTGAGCATCGAGCTCAAGGACGAACAGTCCGCCGGCCAGATGCGCCCGCTTGCTGACGAGAGCTATCGCTACCGCTACATCATCATGCCAATGCGCATCTGATGCTTTGACTTTCGCTCCACGTCATCTATAATCAGGATGTGAGTAAACAACTTAGTAACTGCAACCGATCGGAGTCCCTCGCAGCCGCGAAGATCCGCCTGATCCGGGATGTTCGAGTCATCCTCGATGTTGATATTGCCGCCCTGTACGGAATAACGACTTCCCACCTGAACAGGGCTGTTGCGCGAAACCGGGAGCGCTTCCCGAAAGACTTCATGTTTCGTCTGACCTCGCGAGAATGCGACAACTTGATATGCCAATCTGGCATATCAAGTTTGAGTCGTTGGGGAGGCTCACGCCACTCGCCTTATGCGTTTACAGAACAGGGCGTTTCAATGCTTTCGAGCGTCCTTCGAAGTCAGCGTGCAGTCGTGGTGAACATCGCGATCATGCGCGCTTTCGTCGAGCTACGGCGAGCCTTGGCAACTCATGAGGAACTTCGAAAGAAAATCGAAGCGATGGAACACCGCTATGACGCGAAGTTCGAGGTTGTGTTTAGCGCAATCAAACAGATGCTCGCTCCGCCGGCAAAGCCAAAACCCACCATTGGATTTCACACCGCACCAAAGCCGCTGAAACCCTCGTCAGGCAACCGCCAGATCTGGGAA
>JAFAZL010000485.1 GCA_019239815.1 Acidobacteriota bacterium | reverse complement strand
CGGTCGTTTTTCAGACCGCGGGATTTAGACTCCACTCGACCACGATGATTCCCATTCAGCTCGCGCGCAACTGTGCTCCGACTTGCTTCTCGAGCGCACCGATGATTCTCGATGAAAACTCACCCGTCTGCGCGTCGGTCAGAGTCGCTTCGCGACTCTGGAACATCACCCGCACCATCAGCGAATATTTTCCCGCTGGAACATTTTTGCCGCGATATAAATCGCCGGCCTCGACGCTCACCACTTCCGTGATCTTCAGCGACTCAATCGCCTTCCTCACCGCGTCGAAGGTCGTGCCGTCGCTCAGCAGCAGCGAAAAATCGCGCTCGACCGCCGGGAACCGCGGCAACGGCTCGTACCGCCGCGAATCTTTCAGCTCCTCGATCGCCGCATAAATCGGATCGATCACAATTTCCGCAAGAAACACATCCTGCCGCAGCTTTAATCGATCCGCAACGCGCCGCGCAAGCTGTGCCGCCGACCCGATCGCATCTCCGCCATGCAAAACTTGCCCGCTGCGCGCCGCATGCGCCCAATCATTCTCTGTCGGCTTGTGAGCACTCCACTGAAATCCGCCGGCAAGTTCGCCCACCGCGTCGATGTCGCCCTTCAAATCCGCAAAGGAATACGGTCGCGCGCCATCGTACAAATTTTTCTCTCGCGCATCGCCCGTCGCGCCGATCGTCAGCACGCGCGTCTCGACCGGCGAGCCACCGTTGAGTCGATATTGCCGCCCGATCTCAAACAGCCGCACGTTGCGCTGCCCGTGATTTAGATTCCACTCGATCGCCGCCGCCATCGTGACGAGCCCCGTCGATCGCAGCACACCAGCTTCTTCCGATAGCGGATTCGCCATCCGCGCCGGCTGCGCGTCGGCCGCGCGAAACAGCGCATCCCGCGCTTCATCGACGTGCGGAATCGTCAGAATCTCTTGATAGCCGAGTCCAATGAGCCGCTCGCGCACGCGTGTCTGCGCATCGTAATGCTGCAACCGCGCCGCGCCCTGACGCGCCACCGGGAACCGCGGCGGGAATTTGTAGAGCCCATAGATCCGCGCGATCTCTTCGATCAAGTCGATTTCGCGTTCGACCTCCGCGCGCCACGACGGCTGCGTGCATTCCCACGCCGCCAGCAGCGAGCCTTCGGCACCGCGATTCTGATCGACGCGCACCGGCGCAAATCCCAGCGCGCTCAGCGCCGATTCGACTTCCTTGTCGGGCACATCCGCGCCCATCACGCGCAGAATCTCCGCGCGTGTCACGCGAATTTTCTTTGGCGTGCGTTTGCCGGGATAGACATCGACAACGCCAGAGAGCAACTCGCCGCCCGCGAGCTGCAAAACCAACTCCGCAACTCGTCGCGAAGCAATCTCGGCGATCTCCGAGTCGACGCCGCGGCCAAATCGCGTCGAAGCCTCGGTGTGCAACCGCAAATTGCGTGCGCCGCGCCGCACTGCGATCGGCTCGAACCACGCTGCCTCGATCAGAATGTTCTTGGTCGAAAACGAAATCTCGGTATCGGCCCCACCCATGATCCCGCCGATGCCGATTCCGCGCGTGCCATCGCCATCCGCAATCATGCAAATCCCCGCGTCGACGGTCCGTTCAACGCCATCGAGCGTGCGCGTCTTTTCCCCAGCGCGAGACGTGCGCACGACAATGCGATGATCGCGAATCGTGTCGTAGTCGTACGCGTGCGTCGGCTGCCCGAGCTCGAGCATCACGTAGTTCGACACATCGACGACGTTGCTGATGCTCGCCACGCCGCTCGCTTCGAGCCGCTCGCGCAGCCACGACGGTGAAGGCGCGATCTTCACACCACGAATCACTCGCGCCGTGAATCGCCCGCACAATTCCGGCGCCTGAATTTCGACCTTCACCGCGTCACTTGCTTTCGCAGACGCTGACTCCGCGAGCTTCGCTTGGGGTGAAGGCTTCAGCGGCAGTTTGTATACAGCTCCGACTTCGCGCGCGATTCCGTAGTGCGACAGACAGTCCGGCCGGTTCGACGAAACTTCCGCGTCGATCACTGCTCCGTGCGCGCCTTTTTCGATGCCGCCGATGTTCGTACCCGAAAGCGCGAGCCGCGACGCCAAATCGTCCGGCGTCGCCGTCACATCGACAAAATCTTTCAGCCAGTTGTAAACAACCTTCATTCAATCATCCTAAGTGCAAGACCCTGTCATCCTGAGCGAAGCGAAGGATCTCAACCGTCAACTCCGCCAAGCTGTTCAGCAGAAGCACGCTTCCAGCCCCTACTGCTTCGGCAAACGCCCGAAATAGACGTGCGTAGCGTATTCCATCTTCACGCGCCCATCGACCTGGTTCGCGCGAAACAATTCCTCGAGTGCCGCCATCATCGGCGCGTAGCTCGGCTGGCTCTCTTGCGGCGCATACGAGCTGCTGCGCAACCGTCCGACGAGTCCGTCCCAATCCAAAACTTGAGCGTTCGGCACGCTGCGCTCCTGGACCGAGCCGCCGGCGAAGAATTCCTTCATTGCATCCAGCTCCGGATACGACGCGCGCACGCGTTGATAATCGGTGCCGAACTTCACGAGCAAGTCCTCATACGCCGTTGCGAACGCCGAATTCATCTCGCGGTCGTTCCACATCACGACGACCCAGCCTGACGGCTTCAGAATCCGTGCAAACTCGGTCCGCGTTGCCGCTGGGTCGAACCAGTGAAACGCCTGCCCCGCCGTGACGAAATCGATCGTCGCGTCTTCCAGCGTCGTGGCTTCGGCGGACGCATCGATGCTGCCAAACGAATCGTACGATGCGAGGTATTCTTCGCCGGCCTCGCGCATTTCCTTGTTCGGCTCGATGCCGTACACCCGATTGCCATTTTGCAGGAACAGCTCGCTCAAAAATCCGGTGCCCGAGCCAATGTCGGCGATCACATGTCCCGAGCTTAGTCCGCATTCGTTCTTCAGCAGCTTCAGCGCCTCCTGCGGATAGCCCGGCCGAAACCGCACATAGTCGGCTACGCGCGACGAAAAGCGTTGCTTGGAATCGGTGAATGTCACGGAAATTGCCGCAAAAATCTCACGTCGCTCTGAAAGAAAACCTGAATATCGTCGATGCCGTACTTCAGCATCGCCAGCCGGTCGATGCCGATGCCGAACGCGAAGCCGCTGACTTTTTTCGGATCGTACCCGACAAAGCCATACACCGCCGGATCGACCATGCCCGCACCGAATAGCTCAATCCAGCCCGCACCCTTGCATTTCGAGCATGTTCCGCCGCCGGCCGAAACGCCGCTGCCACCGCAGAACACGCAAGTGACGTCGAATTCCACCGAAGGCTCAGTAAATGGAAAATAGCTCGGCCGGAAGCGCGTCTTCACGCCGGGCCCGAAAAATTGCTTCACGAAATA
>JAFAZL010000974.1 GCA_019239815.1 Acidobacteriota bacterium | reverse complement strand
AAACATCACGTTGTTTCCGGTTGTCAGTTCGAGTACGGGAAGTGCCGACACTTCGATGTTTCTCACTCTGGACGAAGGGCTGGCCAGCGGCGAAGTCGTTGTGACCGAGCAAGGCTCAAGCGGTTTGATTCGGCCCGAACGAGGCGCGCCTCCACCCGACTTCAATCGAGGGGCGGCGGTGAATCAGTTGGTGCTGATCAACCGAAGCAAGCGGCCGCTGTTGCTGCTGGCGGGCGAACTGGTGAGCGGTGGGAAGCAGGACCGCATCATTGGGAAAGATCGGATCGTGCCGGTTGGTTCGGAGCCGCTGCCGCTCGATGTATTTTGCGTCGAGCACGGGCGATGGTCTTCGGGTTCGCGATTCTCGGCGGCGAAGACGATGGTGCATCCGAGTGTGCGCGAGCAGGCGGCGGTGGCCAAGGATCAGAACGATGTATGGGCCGCGGTGCGAGCGGGTTCGACGTCGCGATCGGTGGGCGGGAGCGTGAGCGCGCCGACAGCGGCGCCGGCGATCACGGCGGACTCGATCAGCGAATCTGTCGAGGTTAGCGCGCCGACGCAGGCGTATTCCAAGATCTACGAAGGCGGGCGAGTCGGCGCATCCGTCGACGAATTGGTGTCGCAGCTGGAGCGGCGATTCGAGAAAGGAGTTGCTGGACTCAAGGGCGAGCGCGTTGTGGGGGTGATTGTGGCTTACGGAGACGAGGTCGCATGGAGCGACATTTTTGCGTCGCCGGAGCTGTTCAACCACTACTGGATGAAGCTACTCAGGAGCTACTCCGTGGAGGCGCTGGCTCGGCCGAGGGTGCGGGAGGTTGCGTCCGAGGGCGATGCGCGCGAATTTTTGCGGCGTCTCAACGGGAAGCAGGTCGAGGAGAGCGAGCCGAGTGTTTACCGGTGGCGGGAGATCACGGAGGGACGGCTGGCGCTGATCGAACTGGAGGCGTTGACGCCGAAGCCGGTGACGATTCATCGGTTGCTGGTTTTGCGGACTTCGGGATGAGTTTTGGGGGTATCCCCCAAGGTTTTGCGCAAGGATGTGATTCTAAGGCACTTGAAACGTCGCTTCGTTCAAGGATGTGATTTTACGGTACTTACGTCTACGAATCGTTGTGGTGTCTTTCGGACAAAAGATAACGCAGAGACGCAGAGTACGCCGAGGGGCACGGAGAACTGGGCAGTCTTCCGAATAGGAGTATGATAACTCAGAAGTTACGGATTGTCAATTGGTACTTTTTACACTGTGTCCGTTCGAACTGACAGTGGTTCGGGTATGAGCGGAAAAACCGGACCGGGGATGAGTATTACGTCCGGGCAAGCTGGGGCGCAGCATGCTGCGCCCCTACAAGCGGGTGCTTGTCTGAGCACCTGAGATGACGGGGAATTGCCCGGTGTTTGGTTCGAAATCAGCGGGTGCCGGGGTTGCCCAGGTTGGTGCGGACGCGGTTGCGGCGGGCTTTGGCGGCTTCGGACTCCTGCTTTTCGTATTCGGCGAGCTCTTCGTCGGTGTAGGAGAAGGAATCGCGGGCGGCGAACATGGAGTTGCTGCGGCCGGCCTGGCGCTTTTTCTTCTGGATTTGCCCGAATTCGTGGCGGACCTGGCGGAGCGGCGCTTCGATCGCCTTCACTTCGACGAGCAGGTCGCTGACTTTTTCGAGGAAATCGTGGAGGTGGAACGGGCGAACGACGTAGGGAAGCTTAGCGGCTTCGAGCGCGCCGACGTATTGTCCGCCTGACAATTCCGGAAGGATATAGAGGGTGCGGAGGCGCGCGCCTTCTTCGGCAGAGACGCTGGAAAGCTCGCGCAAGGTGACAAAAATGGGGCTGTCGAGGCCGATCAGCGCGACATTGGCGACGACCAGCGACCATTCGCCGGTTTTCAGCTCGGCCATAAGCAGTTGCGTGTCGGGGACGATTCGAACGCGCCAGCCTTCGGAGTCCAGGATCTGGCGCAACGCGCCTTGGCCGGAAGGGTCGTTATCGAGCACAAGAATGCCGACCTGCTTCGTCACCGGGACAGGGGTGGGAGAGCTGGACATGCTCCTATTTTAGCGTTGTGGGAGTGGTTCTGGAGGCGGGCGCAAGAGTGGGCCGCGAAGTAGTGAATTGGCCTCTCGTACAGGGTGAGGAAGGGAGTCAAGAAGATTCCTCCTAATGCAGAGGCTAGGCAGTGTCGAACGACAAAAGCCGTGCTTCTATGGTCA
>JAFAZL010000771.1 GCA_019239815.1 Acidobacteriota bacterium | reverse complement strand
GTTTTGCGCATTTGCAAGGTTCCGGCAAGCGTGTCCAGGTCTACGCACGCAAAGATGTGCTTGGCGATAAGGGATTCGAGCTATTTCACTTGCTCGATCTCGGCGATTCGATTGGAGTTCGCGGCCATTTGTTTCGAACCAAGACCGGCGAGCTGTCCGTCTGGGTCGATGAAATTACGTTTCTGGCGAAGGCGCTTTTGCCGCTGCCCGAAAAGTGGCATGGACTGACCGATGTAGAGCTGCGATATCGCCAGCGCTATCTCGATCTGATCGCAAATGAGAAATCGCGCGAAGTCTTCGTAACGCGTGCGCGCATCGTGCAGGAACTGCGGCGATTTTTTGATTCGCGCGGCTACATCGAAGTTGAAACGCCGATGATGCACCCGATTCCCGGCGGAGCGGCGGCACGTCCGTTCATCACACATCACAATACGATGGATATCGATCTATACCTACGCATCGCGCCGGAGCTCTACCTCAAGCGGCTGACAGTCGGCGGATTCGATCGCGTGTACGAGATTAATCGCAATTTCCGCAACGAAGGCATTTCAACGCAGCACAATCCCGAGTTTACGATGCTTGAGTTTTATCAGGCGTACAGCAACTACCTTGATCTGATGGAGTTGAACGAGAAGCTTTTTGCCGAAGTTGCGAAGGCGATCACAGGTTCAACGATCGTTAAATTCGGCGAAGTAGAACTCGACTTCGGAAGAATGACGCGGCTCTCGATGCGTGAAGCTATCGTTAAATATTGGCCAGAGGGCGCGGGCGCGGCGCCCTGGCTCGATGACTTGGCGAAGCCCGGCGGGCCGCGTGCTGCGACGGAACGTTATAACGTATGGGCAAAGCAGACCGGCGCGAACTACGCTGCTTCAAAGGGCACGCTGACCGACGGGGAGTGGACCGGCCTGCTTTTCGAGACGATGGCCGAGCATCACCTGACTCAGCCGACGATTCTTTACGATTTCCCGACCGACATCTCGCCACTGTCGAAGCAAAAGCCCGACGATCCGTCACTGACCGAGCGATTCGAAATCTATGTTGCCGGCATGGAAATCGCCAACGGCTTCTCTGAACTCAACGATCCCGCGGAGCAGGAACGTCGCTTTCTTGCTCAGGTTGCGCAAGGCGGAGACGAAGTGCCGAAGCAAGTCGATGCCGATTACGTTCGTGCGCTCGCGCATGGCATGCCGCCAACTGCAGGCGAAGGCATCGGCATCGATCGACTGACGATGCTGCTTACAGATTCGCCGTCGATTCGCGACGTCATCCTCTTCCCGCTGCTGAGGCCCGAAGGGAAGCAAGACTCCGCTTCCGAAGGGCATGGTGCGTGACGTATCCTTTCGTCACGCAACCCTGCGTCACGCATGCAAACCGTTCCTGACGAAGTGAAGCGCGCCATTCATGAAATTTGAATGGTTCGTTGCGCGCCGCTATCTGAGGTCTCCTTACCGGCCGGCCGTGCTTCGGCTAGTCACCGCATTTTCTATCTTGGGGGTGGCGGCAGGCGTCGCGACCCTTGTCATCGCGCTCTCGATGAACACCGGATTCCGCGAAACGCTGCAGGATCGCTTGCTTGGCGTGAAAGCGCATGTTTCGCTTGCTCGTCCGGGCACCGGCGGGATTCGCAACTACGAAGATCTCATCAAGAAGTTCGCTGGATTGCCGGGAGTGAAGTCGGTTGTCCCGTCCGTCTATCAAAATGTTCTGCTTTCGTTTGGGGGCGACGCACGCGGCGTGGTCGCGAAGGGGGTCGATCCCGAGCGCGAGCGTAAGTACGACGAGGCACTGCAGCGCATCGTCGCCGGAAAGTTGGATTTTTCGCGCGACCCCGATGGCATCGAAGCGCTGCTGATCGGCAAGCAGCTTTCGCAGGAATGGAAGATTAACCCCGGCGACTACGTGACGCTGACCAGTCCGCAGGGGCGGCTGACGCCTTTCGGCATGGTGCCTCGGACGCGGCGCTTTCGCGTGACGGGGGTTTTTGATTCCGGGTTTTACGACTACGACGAGAATTGGTCCTTCATGACCCTAGCCGCGGCCCAGGAGCTCTCGGGCACAGGCGACATTGTGAATGTGCTGGAATTTCGGCTGGTTCAACCCGAGCTGGCCGATGATTTCGCACACCGGCTTGAACTGGAGGCCGGCGAGAGCTTTGCCGCCAGCACCTGGATGGAAGAGAACCGCGCCCTGTTTCGAGCGCTTCGGCTCGAAAAGCTCGTCACCGCTATTTTCATCGGGCTAATTACATTCGTCGCCGGCCTCAATGTGCTGGTCGTGCTCTCAATGACCGTCACGGATAAAGCC
>JAFAZL010000644.1 GCA_019239815.1 Acidobacteriota bacterium | reverse complement strand
AGCGAAGCGGGAAACATCAGCTCAAATTCGATTGATGATTCCTTGCAACTGTGACGGCGTGACGCTTACCACTGTGGAAATCCCCGCTAATAATCAACATTCCCGCATCCCACTCCCCAAAATCCCGCATTTTTCCTCGCTTTTTCGCCCTTTGCTGCTTGCGTTCCTCGTAATCATTGGCTTATAGTCCAATGCGGCCCGGATTTTCGTGCTTCAAGAGGGGGAGAACCCGCGGCTGGTCTCGAACGCAACGTTCGACACCGACTTGAAAATCTGAGGAGGATAGAAACAAAAGATGGCAGCCAAGCCTTTGAGCAAGACCAAGATCGTTGCACACATCGCCGAAAAAGCCGGCACACCCAAGAAAACCGCAGCGACTTTCTTCGAAGAGCTTTTCAAGCTCGCCGTGAAAGAAGCCAAGGGTGGCGCAGGCAAGTTCGTGATTCCGGGCATCGGCCGCGTCGTCAAGGCGCACCGCAAAGCTCGCATGGGCCGCAACCCCCAGACCGGTGAAGCGATCAAGATCAAGGCGAAGACCGTCGTCCGCCTGCGCCCGTCGAAAGCGCTCAAGGATGCCGTTCTGAAGTAATTTTGACAGCGCCTGATTTTTGGCGCCGTCAAATTATCCTGAGCGGAGCGAAGGATCTCGCCGCCGCTCTCGGACGCGTAGCAGCACCATGGGCTCCTGTTTTCGATCACCCGGCCGCTTTTCAGAAAGCGCGCCGCTTCGATCGATCAATTTCGCCCTCCGGCACACCATCACCGGAGGGCTTTGATTTGACAGCGCCCGTTCCTGGCGCTGTCAAATCATCCTGAGCGCAGCCGAAGGATTCTTTCTCTTTCTTCTGTCCTTTTCCCCGTTCTGTGCCCTCTGCGAACTCTGTGGTGAATCTCTTGGCCTTTGCCTCGCCTCCGAATCGTTACTTCATTGCTTCGTTACTTCGTTCCGCGCGTCCCAAAAGCAAAAAAGGCACAGCCGAAGCCGCGCCTCTTCCAATTTCTAATTTCCCATTTCCAATTTCCGTCTCTAATTCACCATCTTCCTCAACGAATCCAACGCCTCCCGCGCCAGCGCATACCGCGGCTCAATCGAAAGCGACTGCTGAAAACACTCGATTGCCTTCCCATACATCTCTTTGCCCAGATACGCCCGCCCCAGGTTGTAGTGCGGAAAATGCCGCGGCTCATAGCGCGCCGCTTCCACCGCGCGCTCCAGCCAGGGGATCGCCTGATCGAACCGGTCCTGCTCGATCAGATACGCGCCGATATCGTTGTAAGGATTGCCGAACTCCGGATCGACTTCGATCGCCCGTTTGCACTCCGCAATGGCCTCATCCAGCTTGCCCTGAAAATGATAGGTCCAGCCCAGGAAAGTGTGCGCTTCCGCTGTCGGACAGAGGTCGAGAGAAGACTGATAGAGTTCGATGGCGCGCTCGTAATCGCCTTCCATTTGTGCCTGATAGGCGTCCTGCAGCACTTCCCACGCGCGCGAAAGGGTTTCCTGAGTCATGATCACCGATTGTGGCAAGCCGTTTCGCCCGCGTCATCAGTACGATGGTGCAGCGCGTGTGCTACGTGGAACCTGTACTTTGTGACGGGAATTCGTCAGCGAATCGTCTGAATTTTGTCTTCGTAGCCGATAGCAACCACGCTCCATAAACCACGGCGATATCAAGCCGTTGCACCGCAGCCTGAGGGTGGAAATTCCCTCCCAGAACATGGAAAATAGAGCTGCTCTTGATTTTTCTTTAGGATGTCGGACCTTCAGGTCCGGCGTTCCGCTGCGCCGACGACTGGGGCTTTAGCCCCTGAAGTGTCTTGGTTCAGCAAAGTACGCGGGCGTACCATTCCTGTCCAACCTGCGTCCAACCTAGGTATTCGGCCTGGTCTAGTGTCGTGCCCGCATCAACGCACTCATAACGATGCGAACTTCAGGGGGAATCGTGAATCGCAATTTTATGTTGGTTGGAGTTGCAATCTTGGCTGTCGCTGGCGCTGTCTACGCGCAGGATGACGCAAAGCCCGCGACGACCGCAAAGAAATCTGCCGGCTCGGGCGTAAACGCGGCCGCCGCAGCCCGCGGCAAGGAAGTCTTCGACAAGAAGTGCGGCGTGTGCCATTACGCCGACAGCGACGCAAAGAAGATCGGCCCCGGCTTGAAAGGCATCGGCAAGCGCGGCACCTTCACCGTGAACAACAACAAAGTCACGGACGAATCCCTCAAAACCTGGATCGAAAACGGCGACACCCTCATGCCGCCCTTCAAAGACGTGCTCGAACCAGCCCAAATCAAAGACGTCGCAGCCTACGTGAAGACTCTGTAGTCGCAGCTTGAACGGAACTCGACCGATCGAATCGAAGCCAGACGCGACCGAATAATGAGAAAGGGGTGAGGCCATCGCCTCACCCCTTTTTTGACCGCATTACGAAAAGCCTGTCATCCTGAGGCGGCCCGAAAGCCGCCGAAGGATCTCAACCTACACCAGCACAATCTTATCTTCCGGCTTCGGCCTCTTCTCAACTCGTCGCCAAATCCCGTCGCCGCCCAGTCGCATACTCTTGCAACGCTGAATTCGCCCCCGTAATCACACCAAGCGCATCGGCAATTTTCGCCAAATCCGCGCCGCGCACAACCAGATACATCTCGTCTTCGCCCAACCCCGTGTAAACGCGGTTTCCCATGCATCCCAAACTCAAAATCGACCCGTGCACGATCGTCGCAGGCAACGCCATGCAAGTCGGCCGGCCCAACGCCGGCATGCCGCTCGCCACTCCTGCTCGACCTGCAGCTTCGTTGAGCAACATCGCGGCAGACGGTTTGGCCGCGAACAATACGACGTCCGGCTCCGCCGGCGAGTCGCCCAGCGGCGAATACAAAATGGCTCTCGGCGTCTTTGCGAGCCGCGGAATTTGCGGCACTTCTTCGGGCTTGACGTACCCGAGATCAAACATCATTTTCAGCGTCTGCTCGGTCTCTTTTTCGCGCTCTGGCGAAAGAGGAATGTTGTGCGTGTACGCGCCCACCGCACAATTAAAGTGATTTTCCGGAAGAGTATAAAAAGTCTGCCCGTTGGCCGCCAGGCGCCAGAAGCTGCACCCCGATGGCTCCGTCCCCGAAAATTTCGCTACCCCGGCAGGCGCCGAGTCGAGAAACGTAACTGCTACAGGTCTCCGCGCGAGCTTGACTGCCGCTCCAATTTGCCGCTCGAGTTCCTTCCAATTTGCCGCCGCACTCATCTTTCCCCCTTTTTGTCTTCAGCACCGC
Organism: Acidobacteriota bacterium; assembly: GCA_019239815.1. The sequence goes on along the minus strand of JAFAZL010000644.1, from coordinate 1,806 downwards.
GAGAATAACACACCGATTCCGCCGCCCTGCCCGACCTGCGCCTGGGTCTCCCTAACAGGCGAACCGCTCCCGCTCGCGATTCAAACCACAGTTTGTCCACCCACCCCTGTACGCTACGCGACGGTGTATCACGTGTGTAATCAATAGTTTCCACAGTCCCGAAATCGAACACTCCCGCAACCTACCTGAAATCTGCAACATACACACTCATTGGAAAACACTAGGGGGTATCGGGTGTATCCGATTACGGTTAACCGCAGCGTTGCTCGACCGCACGTAAACACAACCCAAAATTGTTAGGCGTCTCCTGTCGAGTTCCGGAGGCACGCCGTCGGACGTAAGTACCATTTATAAACGCCTTCGTTATAGTGTACTATATAGTAACTGTTGATTAACGATCGCCGAGGGCAGCGTAGAAGTGCGCGATCGCCTTGATGCCGCTGAAATAATTTTCCAAATAGAGATGTTCGTCGGGGGCATGCGCGTTTTCATCGGGCAAACCGAAACCGATCAGCACGCAAGGAACTTTGAACGTGTCATACATCTGCGTGACAAACGGAATCGATCCGCCTTCGCGAATGAACACGGCCTTCTTGCCGAATCCTTTTTCCAGCGCCGCTTGCGCCTTGGCGAAGATCGGCGCGTGAAACGGTGCGGCCCACGGCTTCCCCGTGCTTAAAACCTCAAACTTCATCGTCACTGTTTTTGGCAGTAGCTTGCGAATTTGTTTTTCGACTGCCTTCGCGATTTTCTGCGGATTCTGATTGGGAACCAATCGCGTCGAAAATTTTGCGTACGCCTTCGACGGAATCACGGTCTTCGCGCCTTCGCCCTGGTACCCACCCCAGATTCCGTTGAGTTCAAACGTCGGACGAATCCAAAGCTGCTCGACGGTGGTAAATCCCTTTTCGCCGGCGTAACCAGGCGCTCCGACCGCCTTATCAAACTCCTTCATTTTCCATGGCAGTGCATTCAATGCTTTGCGTTCCGCTGCGCCGACTTTCGCGACGTCATCGTAGAAGCCTGGAATCGCGACGCGGAAATTCTTGTCGTGCAGTTGCGCGAAGATTTCGGTGAGAATCGTGAGCGGATTCGGAACCGCTCCTCCGTAAACGCCGGAGTGCAAATCATGCGCCGGACCAGTGAGTTCGATCTGATAGTAGTTCAGCCCGCGTAATCCGTAAGTGATCGATGGCACACCTTTGGCGAGCATCGATGTGTCGGAGACGACGAGCGCGTCGGCTTTCAATTTCTCTTTATTTTTCTGGACGTAATCCCACAGGCTGACGCTGCCGACTTCTTCTTCGCCTTCGATCAAGACTTTTACGTTGATCGGAAATTTTCCGTGCACTTTTTGCAGCGCTTCGAGCGCTTTGATGTGGATGTGAACCTGGCCTTTGTCGTCAGCGGTGCCGCGGCCGTAGATGTTTCCGTCGCGCACGGTCGGCTCGAACGCGGGCGAAGTCCACAGATCGAGCGGCTCGGCGGGCTGCACATCGTAGTGGCCGTAGACGAGCACCGTCGGCGCGTTCGCGCCCGCGTCGCGCCACTCACCGAGCACGACGGGATGTCCATCGGTCGGCATCACCTCGGCACTGAGACCGGCGGCGCGCATCGAGTCGGCGACCCACTCCGCCGCGCGCGCAGTGTCGGCGTCGTGCTCGCTCCGCGCGCTCACGCTCGGAATGCGAAGGAAGTCGAACAGCTCGCGGTGAAAGCGCTGGTCGTTCTGATCGAGATATCGCTTGAGATCGGTGGACATTTCAGTCGTCAGTGGTCGGTCGTCAGTCATCAGTGGTGTACGGT
>JAFAZL010000534.1 GCA_019239815.1 Acidobacteriota bacterium | reverse complement strand
CGGATGAAACATACGCTCACATTGGTGGCGCTGCTTTTGGCGATGGCTGGAAGTGTGAGCGCGCAACAGGTGAAGATTACGAACGGGACGTATGTGGCGGCGTCGGGACGTTGGAAGAGCGACTCGGTGAATGTGAAGCCGGGAGATGCGTCGTCGCAGGTCGAGATTGAGTGCGACAAGAAGATTTCGCTGTGCGCGGTGGTGGAAGGGAAGTTGCCGCCGGGGAATTATGGGAATTTGTTCACGCGGCTCGATGTCAATCCAATTCATTACACCATTACGAAGTGGGATGCGACCGGTTTGGTGGCACAGACTTCGGCGCGGGACTGCGTAACGGGGAAGCTGACGATCACTTTCAAGACGAAGAGCGTCACGATGACGGAGATGCCGAAAGGCAAGGGGTCGGATGAGGACAATGAGTTTTGCCGGGTGTTTACGAAGACGGTGACTTCGCGGTTGGTCAGGGCGGATAGTAAAGGCTGAAGTTGGAACTTGGAAAATTGAAAAGAATAAGGGCACGGCGATGAGCCGTGCCCTTTGTTTTTGTGATGCTGAATGATTAGCGATTCTTGATTTCGATCGGTTGGACGAGTTTGAAATTGAGTAAGGTTTCCGCGGCGAGGGTGAGATCGCGGTTGCCGGTGAAGCCGGCGCCACCGGTGCCTGCGGCTGCGCCAATGAGTCCGCCGATCAGCGCGCCCTTACCGCCGCCAGCGAGTCCTCCGATCAGCGCGCCGCCGCCAGCGCCGCCGCCCGCAAGTGCAGCGGTGCGCTTACCTTTGCCGGTGCTGGTTTCGGTCGGTGCGGAGGTTGCGATTTCGTAGGCTTCATTCTTGACGGAGACGTTGGTCAGGGTGAGCGAGAGAACAGCGCCACCCTTGAAGCGGCCTGCGGGCTTGGCGTCTTTCACGACGCCGGAAGCGTGTGCACCTTTTGGAATCGCGAGACGGCCATCAATCGATATCGGGGCGGCGACTGTCGCAGCGAAGGCTGAGCCAGGAGTGCTGATCTTGGAGCCGACGGGTTGATCGAGCGTGACGGAGATGATGGTTCCCGCGGGGATGACCAAAGGCTTGGGAGGCGGAACAGGGGCGGCTTGCTTCATCGCTGCGGAGGAATCGGGAGCGGCTGCAGCACCGGACGGTCCCGATGCCGGCGCAGAACCTGCGGGTGCGGATGCGTCTGGGGATGTGGAAGCGGCTGGCTGATTCGCAGATTTGTTGCAGCCGAATGAAAGCGAGGCTGCCAGGGCAAGCAGCGGCAAAGAGAGGGACAGACTTCGATGCAGTTTCATTCACTTCCTCCAGTTGTGAGGGCGAGCGATTTTGGGAGTGTACGGATAAAGATACTCGGATTGGAGTTGAAGTCAATTCTTGGGGATGTGACTGGAGCAAGAACGTTACGTGAGTGCGGATGGAGGGTTTGCGCCGAAGAAAAGACGAGTAAGCGGAAAATTGACTCGCGAATCGTGGGTACGTTCTAAGAGTTGGCGGCGATGTGTAAGAGTTAAGAAAAAAATTGCTCAAGTTCGTGCGGGCGCGGTCGATGGAGGAGGCGTACGGTGGATGCGCGCGAAGCGGCTGAGCGCGATCGCATCCGAGAAAATTTTGGCGTGGAAGCGATGCGGCAGAGATTGCCGAGCGATTCCGTTCCTCAACGGGACTCAGTTCCGAGACGGTTCGGTGTACGCGTGCGCTGATCTGCGCAAACCCAGTCCCTGCAACAATTCCTTTTCGAAAAACTTTGGCCACGAAATCGCAGTGCGAGGCACCCGCCTGTTTTCAAGCGGAGTGGGAAGATTTTTCCTGCGCTGCGGCGTTCGAAATGAGAGCGTTCTGAGGCACGGACTGAAATTCGGCTGGGCGGAGTTAGGGCGATGGCGGCCACGGCGACATCGAGCGTGATGCGGACGCGAAACCGGATTTTGGTGGCCAGCGCTGATCCGTTGTTTCGAGAACGCGTGAAGCGGATTCCCGTGTACGCGGACGCGATGAGCGAGGAAGCGGTAGGCGGTGCACACGCGCTGGCGAAGTTGCTGGAGTGGCGGTACGACGGTGTGTTGCTGGATCGGAATTTGCCGGACTTGGATGCCCAAGAGGTGGCGGACGAGATTCGGAAGCAGTATCCACAGATAGAAGTAGAGCTGGTTGATCCAGGGGCAATTGCGGGCGGTGAAGAAAGAATCGAGCAGGGTGCCGAAGGGATGGCCGAGGATGTTGTGGAGCCGGCGACGGAATCAGATGAACAAGATTCCGCAAAGGTGAAGAACGCAGCGCCGGAATCGGAGGGCACCGAAGATGGTGTCTGGGAATCGGGGACGAATGAAGGTACCCGTTTGGCGCGTCGATGCGCTGTTGAGCCACTACCGGGAATGATCGGGTCGAGCCGGGCGATGGATCAGGTGTATCGGCTGGTGCAAATGGTGGCGAACCGGGACACGACGGTGCTGGTGACGGGAGAAACGGGGACAGGAAAGGAATTGGTTGCGAGCGCGGTGCATGCACTG
>JAFAZL010000425.1 GCA_019239815.1 Acidobacteriota bacterium | reverse complement strand
AAGTGGCCGTCCTCCACCGCGAGTGGCAGCCACCAGAGTTGCACTTTGATTCCCTGGTCGTGGAACTGCTTCACCATGTCCGGAAGTGCATTGTTCGCAAACGTCGGCAACCGCGGCTGCCAATCTCCGTAGTTGTTGAACCACCCGTCATCCAGCGTCGCCCAATGGATGCCGAGTTCCTTCAGCTTCGGAATCGTGTCGAGCATCTGTTTGGTGGTGACGCCAAATTCGTAGCCCCATCCGCACCACGAGACCGCGTAGTCTTCATTGTTGTTGCTCGTTTTTGTGAGTCCTTCTTTTTCGACCACATCCGACCACGTGCTCAGCGGCTTGTAGAAATCGCCGCTGTAGATCGCGAGGAAAGTGCGCGGAGAAGAGAAGACATCGTTCGGCTTCAGCGTCGTCTGCACCGGAACCTTCACGCCAGCTTCGACCTTGCCGTCTTTCGCGGTCTCGACAGGAACGTCGATGACCAGGGGAATCGTTTCGATGTGACCGATGGCTTCGCCAACATTGCGCGTCCAGAAAGCGACGACCGGGATACCGCCGCCTGCACTGCCCAAGTCGCCACCGACCGCAACCGGAGCGCCGAATGGATTTTCCTGCGTGAACTTCGCAGGCACCTTAAAAATTTCATCTCGACCCCACTCCAGGCTCGAGCCCATGAAAGTCCACATGTCGTGCGGAGCGAGCTTTGCATCGGTCACCGAGGCGTCGAAGGCGTGCCGCTGGAGCGTGACCGAATCGAGCGCAACATCCTTAGACCCCGTGTTCGTCAAGCGCGTCGAAAGAATCGCGATGCCGGGAAAGTCGTCGTAGACCTCGACGGTGACGGTTTCTTCGAGATCGGTGCCCGAAACTTTTCCGGTGGCTTCGACTTGCTCGCCGAATTTGCCGAGTTTACCCGTCGCTTCACGCAGCTTGGCGTGCTCCAGGTCGAGGGTGGCGCCGGTGTAGTCCTTCTTGGCGATCGTCACGACAGGCGCCGTACTGCCGGCGGCTGCGGCGGATTCCAGCGTGGATGCAGCGCCGTTCTGCTCGAGCGTGGCGGTCAGGCCGCCGTCTGGAGCTAGCGTGAATTGCGCTTGCCCGGTTGAGATGACGACGCCCTTCGGGCCCGGCTTCACGCTGATCTTGGATACCGTCGGCGCGGTTTCGGTCTTTTGAGTGGTCGCTTCTTTCTGCGAACAGCCGCTGGCAACCATGGAGAAAATGGCGACGGCGGCGAGTGCGGATCGGAATGCCTGTATGAGATTCGAGTTCATGAGTGCGGCCTCGTTTCGTTCACCCCAGCAGAATAGCTGCGCGGAAGTCTACTACAGACGAAAGGAAATGAAGCGAAAAGAAATGAAACGGAAGACAAGAGATCGGGTCAAGAAACGGAGGGAGAGAAGAAAGAACCGAATCGAGACGGTGCTGAGTGCCGGGCAAGCTGGGGCGCACCCTTCGAGGCTCAGGGTAAAGCAATGCTGCGCCCCTACACGATCTTGCCAAGAACCGGCAAGAGATCTCATTTGAAGCGTGGTTAATTGTGGTCACAGGGTGTACACCCCTATGTTTTCTGAGGTGTGTGGAAGTTGCAGAAAGCGGGGGGCTTGCGAGCCTACGAAAAACGGGAGTGCGCAAAGTTCGACGGTGCAATCGGTTGCGGCAACACTCTTTTGACACAGTGGTGAGGCAGGGAGGAGACAGGAGGGGTAGAAAGTTCGAAAAGGGAACAGCGTACACAAAGAAGGATAGCACAGATTAACTGGTCTGTCAACCTACTTATAGTATTCGAATCACCATCAGCGCGAGCTCTGACGGAATCGTTCCGATTATTTTTTGGGCCGGCGTTTCGAACGAGTGGGTTTCGACTTTTTCACTTTTGTCGTTCGAATGGGTTTGGATTTTGGTTTTGGTCTTGCAGCTGGAGGTTTCGAGGCGGTCTTGGAGTTTTTCTCGACACGGAGTTTGTGGGCGGTTTGCAGGGCGCCGAGAACTACGTCTTCGGTGGCGACGGCGAGATTCACGTGAGTTGCGCCGCCGCGGCCCCAGCCTCCGGCGACGGGGATGAAGATTTCGGGGAGGTCTGCGACGAAGGCGGCTTGTTGTTCTGGAGTGATCATGATGTTGCCGTAGCCGAGCTTGGCGGCGGCAAGCGTGGCGAAGATGCGGCCCCCGACGCGGAAGTCGGGGCTGCCCATGTGGGAGCTTTCTTCGGCGCCGGGGAGGGAGAGGGCGAGACGGCGGAAGTCGTGGATGTTCATGAGGGCGCCTCTAAGGGAGGATTTTAACTCGGGATGAAAGTGTTCGGACAGAGTGTGTGAGAGTCTGAATCGATCAGAGAGCGCAACGACAATTGGTTGGAGGTCCTCGTGAACGTACGTGTGAAGTTGGATTTAAACCCGCACCCTCTAAAACCTGAGGGTGCGGCACCCAACGGCGCACTCCACATAGTCCTCGGCCTCGGGGCTCCGGGAGGATTGGGCGGCAAGATGCGGTCGGCGGGCGGGGCAAACCCGCCCCTACAAAACCTCGGGGAATGATAGAGTCCGAGGCGATGTCCGCGACGACACACGTGACGGAGACCGGAGTGCCCGACGGGATCTCCCGGCGATGGCTGCGGATTATTCCGGTGGCGCTGGTGATGTACACCATCGCCTTCATCGACCGGACGAATATTTCGCTGGCGTTGCCGCGAATCAGCCACGATTTGGGATTGGACCCGGTGCAGGCGGGGAAAGTGGCGGGGATCTTTTACTGGGGATATGTGGCGCTGCAGATTCCCGGCGGACACCTGGCGAAATACTGGAGCCCGAAAAAATTTATTAGTGTGTTGCTTGTTTTCTGGGCGATCTGTGCGGTCGGATGCGGATTCGCGCGGACCTATCACGAGATGCTAGTGCTGCGGCTCCTGCTCGGTGTGGCAGAAAGCGGAGTTTTTCCGGCGACGCTGATTCTGATCTCGCATTGGTTTTCAAAAGCCGAACGAGCGCGTGCAAATGCTCTTTGGCTTCTATGCATGCCGGGCGCAGTCATCGTGTCATCGCCTTTTTCGGGCTGGGTAATGGATCACTGGAACTGGCGATGGATGCTGATCGCTGAAGGCTCTCTGCCGTTCCTCTGGCTGATGATCTGGCTCGTCTTTATTCAGGATCATCCAAGCGATGCAAAGTGGCTACGGGCAACGGAGCGTGAGCAGCTCGTGGCCACGCTTCGTGCCGAGGCGGGCGTCCTGGAAAGCCGGTCTTCGGGTGGATCCTTTCTCGCCGAGCTTTTACGCCCACAGGTGTTTTTGTTAGCTACGGTCTATTTCTGTTTCGTCGCCGGCCAGATGGGGCTTTTGTTCTGGCTGCCCAGCGCGATGGCGGCGTTCAAAGGATTGAGTGGGCTGACGACGGGATTCTTGTTCACGCTGCCGTACATCGTCGCGGCAATCGGTTTGCAGGTTGTCGGGAGATTGTCGGATCGCGCCCGAGAGCGACGTCTGCACGCGGCGTTCGCGATGGTTTTCGGCGGCTGTTGTCTGCTGCTAACAGTAGCGGTCACGTCCCATTCGATCGCGCTTGCGTTTTTGTTTGTCTCGCTGCGCGGTGTTGGCTTGTACGGGCCAATGGGGCCGTTTTGGGCGATTCCGACGGAGACACTGCCTGCGCGAATCGTGGGTTCGGTGATGGGGTTGGTGAATGCGTTGGGGAATCTCGGCGCGTACTTTGCGCCGCTGATCGTGGGTTATCTCAATAAGCGAACGGGAAATTTTTATTCGGGGTTTATTTTTCTGGGACTGATCATGGTTGCGGCGGGAGCTCTGGCGCTGGGGCTGAAGACGGTGAGCGGTGTTGGTGCAACCCCCAAACCGGAGTCGCAAGGCGCGTAGATCTTGCGGACATGGGGCGCAGCGTGCTGCGCCCCTACATATTTCGCGAATGGGGATCGGCGGACGATGAAATCGTTCAAGGTAGCGGTGATTGCGGGGGATGGGATTGGGAAAGAGGTTGTGCCGGAGGGGATCCGTGTTGTTGACGCGGTGGGGAAGCGATTTGGATTTTGCTGCGAGTGGGCTCCGTTCGATTGGAGCTGCGAGCGATACGTCGCGACCGGCAAGATGATGCCCGATGACGGGCTGGAGCAATTGCGAAAGTTCGATGCGATTTTTCTGGGCGCCGTAGGGCATCCGGATGTGCCCGATCACGTTTCGTTGTGGGGGTTGCTGATTCCGATCCGGCGGGCGTTTCAACAGTACGTGAATCTACGGCCGGTGAAATTATTTGAGGGGATCGAGACGCCGCTGAAGAATTGGAAACCTGGCGAGATCGAGTTTGTGATCGTACGAGAAAATTGCGAAGGAGAATATTCAAACGTCGGCGGGCGAATGTACGAAGGGACGCCGGGCGAGTTGGCGGTGCAGCAGGCGATTTTTACGCGGCTAGGCGTCACGCGAATTGTGCGCTACGCGTTTGAATTGGCTCGCGCGCGGAAAAAGCATCTGACTTCGGCGACGAAATCGAACGGGATCATTTTCACGATGCCGTTTTGGGATGAGATTTTTCGCGAGGTGGCGAAGGATTTCCCCGACGTGAAGACGGATCAATATCACATCGACATTTTGACCGCGCATTTTGTGCGGCATCCCGATTGGTTCGACGTGGTGGTCGGATCGAATTTGTTTGGAGACATTTTGTCGGACCTCGGGCCGGCGGTGGTGGGATCGATCGGGATTGCGCCGTCGGCGAATTTGAATCCGGAGAAGGAGTTTCCGTCGATGTTTGAGCCGGTCCATGGATCTGCGCCGGACATTGCGGGCAAGGGAATTGCGAATCCGATCGGGCAGATTTGGTCCGGGGCGATGATGCTGCGGCATTTGGGGGAAGCAGAGGCGGCGGACGTGGTCGAGTCCGCGATTGCAAAGGTGCTCGCCAGCGGGCACGCGCGGACACCAGATATTGGCGGCACGGCGACGACCCGCGACCTCGGCGCGGCGATCGAGGAACAGATCGCGAAGTAACGAGGCGATGAAGCAACGAAGTAGCGAAAACGCGACGAAATAAAAAAGGAGATGGAGTGGAACGCCGGGCCTGGCAATTTTTGGGGATCGAGGTGCCGATCATTCAGGCGCCGATGGCAGGAGCGGATTCGGTTGCGTTAGCTCGGGCCGTTGCAAAAGCGGGTGGATTGGGATCGCTGGCGTGTCCACTGCTTACGCCGGAGCAGATGCGGCAAGTTGTGCGCGATTTTCGCGACGGTTGGAGCAAGCCTCTCAACCTGAATTTTTTCTGTCACAAGATGGTGTCGCCTTCCGCTGAGGCTGTCGATCGATGGAAGCGCGCACTGCGGCCGCATTACGAGCGATTGGCATTGGATATCGATTCAGTCGCGGCGCCACGGCTGCGGATGCCGTTCGACGAAGAAGCTTGCCGCGTGGTCGAGGATCTATCTCCCGAAATCGTTAGCTTTCATTTTGGATTGCCGGACTCGGTGTTGCTCGAGCGATTGAAGCGGAAAAAGGTCAAAATATTGGCGTCGGCGACGAGCGTGCGTGAGGCGAAGTGGCTTGAGGAGCGCGGATGCGATGCCGTGATCGCACAAGGGCTCGAAGCGGGCGGGCACCGCGGCATGTTTCTGGAAGAAGAACTCGCGTCGCAGACGGGATTGTTTGCGCTGCTGCCGCAGATTGTGGACGCCGTGCGCGTGCCGGTCATCGCTGCGGGCGGTATCGTGGATGCACGCGGAATTGTAGCGGGGCTTGTCTTGGGTGCGAGCGCGGTGCAGATCGGAACAGCGTATCTTAAGTGTCCTGAAGCGAAAATTTCGCCGTTGTACCGCAAGGCGCTGGAATCCTTGGGCGACGGCGACACGGTGATCACGAATTTATTCAGCGGGCGGCCAGCGCGTGGAATTGCAAATCGATTCGTTCGCGAAAGCGGACCGATGTCGGATGATGCGCTGATCTTCCCGTTTGCGGCGACATATGTCACCCCATTGCGTGCGGCTTCGGAAAAGGCTAGGTCGACGGATTACATGCAGATGTGGGCGGGGCAGGGTGCCGCATTGGCGAAGCCAATGCCCGCCGAGGAACTGACGAAGACTTTGTGGGACGGTGCGAAGAAGATTTTGGGACCAACTATCGGGGCGATTGACAGTGGCCGATTTTAGGTTGATTTTCGTACTCTTGCGCGAGAGATGCATCCTGTGTATGCTTTTTACGTGAAGGCTTTCCACCAGATGACACTTCGTGCGGCAGCGTGTTGCTGTCTGTGTTGTATGTGTGTGTCCTCTGGCGCGGGGAAGCGAACGGATTAGCTGCTAGAAGCTGAATTCGATTCTGTTGACCCACCGCCAAGACTGGCTGGTGGGTTTTTTGTTTTTGCGTACGATTTTCGGTTTCGCGGGCGATGACGCCGAGTTTATGAAGTTCAGAATTCGATTTCAGATGACTGAGGAAAGTGAGGAAGAAATGGCGGACTATAAGCATCCTGAAGTGCTCGTTTCGACAGAGTGGGCGGCGGAGAATCTCAATGCGCCGAACACGCGGCTGGTGGAAGTCGATGTGGACACAACCGCGTACGACCAGGGGCACATTCCTGGCGCGGTGGGATGGAATTGGCAGACGCAGTTGCAGGACAACATTCGGCGCGATTTGATCAGCAAGGAGGCGCTGGAGGCGTTGCTGTCGAAGTCGGGAATTTCAAACGACACGACGATTTTGCTGTATGGCGACAACAACAATTGGTTTGCGGCGTATGCGTTCTGGCAACTGAAATATCACGGGCATAAGGACGTGAAGCTCGTGAACGGCGGGCGCAAGAAATGGCTGGAAGAAAAGCGCGCGTTGACGACGGACGCGGCTAAGGTGACGCCGACGACGTACAAGGCGAGCGAGCCGGACGATTCGATTCGCGCGCGTCGCGACGAAGTGCTCGCGGTGGTGGAAGGTAAGACGAAGGGGCATCTCGTCGATGTGCGGTCGGTGGATGAGTTCACCGGGAAAGTGATCGCGCCTCCGGGAATGTCGGAGACGGCGCAGCGCGGGGGGCACATTCCTGGCGCGGCGAATATTCCGTGGTCGCAGGCCGCGGCGGAAGATGGGACGTTCAAATCGGCGGACGCGCTCGCGGCGTTGTATCAGGGCAAAGGCGTGACCGGCGGCGCGGACGAGACGATCGCGTACTGCCGCATCGGTGAGCGCAGCTCGCACACCTGGTTTGTGCTGAAGTATCTGCTCGGCTACGACAATGTGAAGAATTATGATGGGTCGTGGACCGAGTGGGGGAATTTGATCGGCGCTCCTGTGGTGAACCAGACAGTGTCGGCCGGCGCAGCGGCTGCTGCGGGCGGGTCGAAGTAAATTAAGTTTTGAATCTCTTTTTGTGCTGAGTTTTGTCGCGGCGCGGGCCGTTGTGTGATGGAATGCTCGCGCCACTACGATGAGGTGCGGTGGCCAAGTGGTAAGGCGGCAGCCTGCAAAGCTGCTATTCGCGGGTTCGATTCCCGCCCGCACCTCCAACTTTTGATTCTGCGATTTCCTTCCTCCTTCGATCTCAACAACATTGCAATGTCCATGTGCGTGAGTGACTTGTGACCAGTGACTAGTACAAACGAAGGTCGATCCTGCTTGTGCTGGTCACCGTCACCGATTACCGATTTTCAGGCGAGGGCGGAGCCGCTGTGCGAGGCGACGGGCATGGGGTGGCGCGGGAGTTGGACGAGCATGACGGTGCCGGATTCGGTGGTGCGTTCGAGGGTGACGGAGCCGCCGTGGTCTTGGACGATTTTGGTGACGATGGCAAGGCCGAGGCCGGTGCCGTTGGGTTTGCCGGAGCTGACGAAGGGATCGAAGACGGTGGTGCGGATCGATGAAGGGATGCCGCAGCCGTGGTCGATGATGCGGACTTCGAACGTGTCTTTGCGATTTTGAATGTCGATGACGACGCGGCCGTCGCCGTTGTATGTGGCTTCGCAGGCGTTGAGGACGAGATTGAAAAAGACGCGCTCGAGTTTTTTTGGGTCGAAGACCCCTTCGGTGGCCCCGGATGTGTTGAGCGAAATGCTGCGCGAACGGAATTCGGGGCGGACGCGGACAGCTTCTACGGCGCGGCGGATGATTTGGTCGAGGTCGGTGGGC
>JAFAZL010000424.1 GCA_019239815.1 Acidobacteriota bacterium | reverse complement strand
CGTGCGCATAAAGTCGGTTTCGCCTGGCGGCGCGGCCATCGCATCGACATCGCTGTCGTCCCCGAAGCCCGGATGCGCGTGATTGTCGTAGAGCGGAATCTTTTCGATTTGCGGCAGCAGCCGGTCGTAAATCTTTTGCACATCAGGACCAGGCAGAGGTCGCGCCTGCGCTCCCGCGGCTGCGGTGACAAGTAAGCAGGCGACGAGCGCAAGCGTGAAATGAAGCAAACGTTTCATTCGAGTCGGCTCCAGGCTGGATTCTGCTGCGATTCGAAACCTGTAATTCGGGTGCAATTCGATTCGAAATTAAGCGCGCTCCGACTAGCGCGCGACCGCGGCACGCCACTTTGTTGATACGCGTTCAATCCGCTCCAACGCTTCTTCCAGCAAATTGCGCGCGCTAACCAGTGAGAAGCGCAGATACTTTTTCCCCGCGGGGCCAAACGCCGCCCCAGCAATTGCGGCGACTCCTGCTTCCTCCAATAACAGACGCTGGATTTCCTCCGCCGATAGCCTAGTTTCTTCGATATTCACCCACGCGTAAAACGCGCCGTCGGGTGACTGGCAGCGAAATCCGGGAATCGTGTTGAGCTTGTCGACGAAGAGATCGCGCCGCTTGCGATACTCGAGCACCATTGCATCGACCGCGTTCGTTGAGTCGCTCAATGCCTCGATCGCCGCCACCTGCGAAAATTCCGCCGTGCACGTGAACGTGTTGAGAACGAGCATGTCGAGCGCATCGACAAAATGCTTCGGCGCGACGGCATATCCAAGGCGCCAGCCCGTCATCGCGAACGATTTCGAAAATCCATCGATGATGATCGTGCGTTCCTTCATCCCCGGCATTGCGTAGATCGATTTGTACCCGCCACTGAAAAGAATGCGCGCGTAGATTTCGTCCGCGATCACCCACAAATCGTGCTTCACTGCCAGCGCCGCGATTTGCTTCAGCGTGTCTTCGCTGAAGACAGTGCCGGTCGGATTGTTGGGCGAGTTAAAAATTAACGCCTTCGAACGCGGCGTGATCTTCGACGCAATTTCCGCAATGTCGGGCTGAAACTGATTCTTCTCTTCAAGATAGAACGACACCGCTTTGCCACCGAGCCCGCGCGTAAACGACGGATAAATCGGAAAACTCGGATCGGGGTACAAAATCTCGTCGCCCGGCTCGATCAGCGCCATCATCGTGAGAGCCAGCGCCATCTTGCAGCCCGGCGCGATCAGAACTTCTTCGGCCGCAACGTCCAAATGACGCGTGCGTTTTAAGTACGCGGCTACCGCTTCTCGCAAGGCCGGGATCCCGCGCGGCGAAACGTAACGGTCCCGCCCTTCGGCAACAGCCGCCCGCACCGCGTCGACCACTGGAGCCGCCGGATGAAAGTCCGGCTCACCCAGTTCGAGATGAATGATCGAGCGGCCCTGTTTTTCGAGCTCTTTGGCGCGCGAAAAAACCGCCAGCGCACCCTCGCCGTTCAGTTGTGAAACACGTGATGCAATGGGCTTCATGGCGCAAGAATCCTATCACTTTGACGCGGGAAGTGGTGTCACGGGTATGTGCAGGCCGTCGATAAATCGCGGGAACATCTCGAATGCAGCCGCAGTCAAAAACAATTCGACGAGTTCGGTATCAACAAATTCCTTCTTCAGTTCCGCGTAAAAGGCATCGTCAACAATCTGCGGGCCACGGTGCAAACGATCGGCGAGACGGAATCCGAGCTTCTCTTTGCCGGTGTACGGCCCTTTTTCAAAATCCGGCACGCCCGCGACCTGCTCTTCGCTTGCGCCTTTCTTTCGCGCCGAGGCGTTGTGCGCTTTGATTGCATATTCCGATTGCATCAAAATCGAAATCCGCACGGCGACAAGTTCTTTGTACCAGCCCTTCAGCGCACCATCACCCAACAACGCTTTCAGAAATCCCGCGATCGCCGCCGCGATGCCCGGATTGTACGAAAGCACCTTGAACATATTCGGAACGACACCGCGTTGCGCCAGCAGCGCGTCGTAGATCGCCTGTGTCTCGGGTGTGACTTGATCTCTTTCGAGCAGCGGAATGCGAGGCGTCGTCACGGACATGAAGTCTCCTGTGAAACCAAGAGCTTGGCACAAAAAACGAGGGGCGCAAAATCGCGCCCCTCGCGTTCACATCTTCATTTTTATTGGTTGATGGTCTAGAAAGAGTAGCGAAGCGAGAACTGAATCAATCGCGGCGTACCCACGGTGTTGGTGATCTTGCCGAACGGACTATTCGTCGTGTTGATACTCTCCACGTCGAGGAAAGCCGGATTGGCGAAGTTCGCGTGGTTCCAGAGGTTGAAGAAATCCGTCGTGAACCGAAGCGCTTGCCGCTCAGTGATCCTGAAATTCTTGATCAGCGAGAAGTCAAAGTTCGCCTGCTTCGGACCACGGAACGTGTTTCGGCCGAGGTCCCCGAAGTTCGTGGTGCAGAAGTTCGCGTTCGGGAAAATTGTCGGATCAGGCTGGTTCGGATCGCACTGCGCCGGATACAGCAACGGAGCCGTCGCGAACGCCGCCGGATTCAAGTATCCGTTGACGCGCGTGCCGATGCTGCCGTGCGAGTAACCATCGGCAATCGTCGCGCCCGAGGCGAGGCTTCCGCCAGTGACGCCCGGCGCCGAGCCCGCACCCAGGAACGCAGTCCCTGCGCCAGAATCGATCACCGAGAATGGCAATCCCGATTGAACAATCGTGATGCCGGCAACGGCCCATCCACCGAGCGCCTTGCGCTTCCAGCCTTCCGCCGCTTGGAAGAACGGCAAGTCGTACCGGTAGCTGATGGCCAGCCGATGCGTGCGGTCAAAGTCCGAAAGACCATACGAATCCTTCAGCGTGGACTCATCGTTGAACGCCGTATTGAACGCGGTGTTCCCGCTCGACGTCGCATCCGTCGAACGCGAGAACGTATACGCCGCCTGGAAGTAACCGGCGTTCCAGCGCCGCGTCACCGTCGTTTGTAGCGAGTTGTAGTGCGAGTACGCATCATTGGCGAATTGCTGGAAGCCGCTGTACCCGTTGATACCTTGCGCGCGCGAACGCGCAATCGCGTTGGCGAAGGTATTCGCGGTGATGGATTCGCCACCCACAACCACCGGATTCTCCGGCGTGGCGTTCTGCGATTGAAGCGCATCGCGCGTCTCGCGCAGATGCACGCCATGCGTGCCGACGTAACCGACTTCAAGCACCCACTGTTTGCCGAGCGCTCGTTGTATGGTGAGGTTCCACTGTTGCGTGCTGGGAACGACAAAGTGTCGCGGTACGGTTAAGCCAAAGATACCGAGCGTCTGGAGCGGGCCGGGGCAACCTGCGCCGGTGGCCGTTCCATAGTTCGCCGCCTGCGTTGTATCGCCGCCCGGGAAGCCCTGGAACACGTTCAAGCACGGCACAAAGTTTGGATCGAGTGTGCCCGCATTCGGAAGTGCGTTCGGATTCGGATTCGGGCAGCCCGGCAGAGGGGTCGCCGAGAAGAATGTGCCCAGGCAGCCGGGTGAGCCGCCGCCAAACGCCACGGGCAAAAATGGCGGGTTGAATGAAAGCTGGTCGGCCGTGCCTACGTCTTCGCGCACATAGTAGATGCCAAAGCCGGCGCGAATCGTCGTGGTGTGGTGGCCAAACAAGTCATACGCTAGTCCGATGCGCGGTCCGATTCCGGTGGCGTAGTTGTTGTTAAACGTCGAGCCGTTGGCATTGCCGGTGAGGCCCGCCACGTTGAGCTTGTTCACGCAGCTTGGATAGATAAATGGGAAGGTCCCCGCATTCGCCAGCGATGGATCGAGATTACTGATGTGGCAGAGATCGTCGTGGAATGCGCCAAACATTTCGGCCCGCACCCCAAGGTTGAGCGTCAGGTTGTGCCGAACCTTCCAGTCGTCTTGCGCAAACAGCGCGTAGTTATTCGACCGGTATTCGTGATTCGAAAGGCCGCCGCCACCGAAGCTGAACTCCGGCACGCCGAGGAGGAAGTTCTGGAAGTCCGTGTTGCCATCGGGTGTGTTCGTGAAGAACAACTCGCCGTTAAACACCTGCGGGAAGTTTTTGTCGAGGTTCACGTGTGTAAATTCGCCGCCGAACCGGAACACATGCGTGCCGCGCACCCAGCTCACAGTGTCCACAAAGTTGATGTTGTTCTGGTTCTGCGACTGATTGCCGAATGGCGCGGGCCCGAGTTCGAAGCCCGAGCTTTCGAAAAAGAATCGATAGATCGAATTGGTCAGGCTGTTCGTCGGACGATCGATCCCCAGGTCGGTTGTCGTCACTGGCGGCTCATTGTTCAAATCGTCGTTGATGTGCACGAATCCGAAGCGAAACTCGTTGACTAACGTCGGCGAAAAGAGGTGCGTCTCGCCGATATTCAGGAAGCGCGCGTGTACCGGCGTGTCGAATGGAAAATTCAGCGAGCTCGAACTGACGGCGCTCGCCAGCGTCGATCCCAGCGATTCCTGCAAATCACCGCCGCCGAATGGGAGCAAGCTCTCAGAATCCGAGAAGAAGAACCGCACCGACAGCTTGTCCTGACCGCCGCGGAATTCGCGGTCCCAGTTCGATGTGAATTGATCGTCGGTATATTTGCCGGGCTTGCTGACTGCGAACGCGCCTGTCGTTGGATCGCCGCTCGGGATTAGGAAGCCACCCGGCTGCGCGCCGAACTGGTTGCCCTGAAACTGCAACAACTTGAGCACGACGGGATCGATCGCCGTGGTCGTGTTGCCGAAGAACGCTTGCGAAATCGAAGCTTCGGAACGGTCCGCCGGTAACGACGGAATCGTCGTGCTGATGAACGTGCCTGGCGAAAGTCCGCTGCGCTGCCGCGTGCCTTGATAATTCACAAAGAAATAGCCCAACTTTTCCTTCACCACCGGGCCGCCAAGGCTGCCGCCAAAAATATTCTGCTTTACCGACGGCCGAGCCAGGCCCTGCTGATTCAGGAAGAAATCGTTCGCATTCAAAACATCATTGCGGAAAAATTCATACACATCGCCGTGATATGTCCGCGTTCCCGACTTCAGAATCGCGTTGACGTTACCGCCGCCGTTGCGGCCCTGGCTCGCGTCATACAGCGACGTTTGCACCTTGAATTCCTGGATCACGTCCGGGTTCGGCAGCGGCACATACGTCGCTTGCGCCACATTGTAGTCCGTCGCGCTAATGCCGTCGATCAGATAGTTGTTGTTGTCTTCGCGCTGGCCGTTGACGAACAGCTTCACCGCGCCGCGCCCGAGCTGTGCC
>JAFAZL010000381.1 GCA_019239815.1 Acidobacteriota bacterium | reverse complement strand
CAATATGCGTCGTCGCAACCTGGAGCGTCTCGCTATTCTTCACCATCGTGTCCGCATGTTTGCATTTACATCTGGCGCGTTGAGCGGATCCGCGATGGCCCGTCTTCTCGGCCAAGCCCTACCGAAACTGAAGAGGATTGTGAAATCGCAACCGCCTCCATTTATTTGTGCGATTACAGCCACCGGTGCAGTGCATCTTCGCTTCGACGCGCGCGGCCAAACCCACCATACCAACGAATCTCCTGCCTAGACGGCGCGGTCGGTCACGTCAACCCACGCTGGACCGGACCAGAAGGCCGGCCGTTTCCAGACGCGTCCTGATTGTTTCTCAATGCGCGTTGTGCCATCTTGCGTTCGCAATCCCAAAGGGCCATTGCCGATTATCTGGTGAGGAAATCGTGAAAGCGATCGTCTACTACCAATACGGCCCCCCGGACATTCTCCGCTGTGAAGAGATTGAGAAAGTCACTCCCGGTGACGGCGAGGTCTCGCTCAAAATTCGCGCTGCTTCACTCAATCCTTACGATTGGCATTTCATGCGCGGCCTACCGTACGGGATTCGGCTCATGGTAGGTATCGGCAAGCCCAAGAACAAGCGACTCGGAGCTGACGTTGCTGGCGTTGTTGAATCGGTCGGCCGAAACGTTACCCAGTTCAAACCCGGCGACGCCGTTTATGGCGTATGCCATGGAGCGTTTGGTGAATTCGTCTGCACCGCCGAAAGCAAACTTGTGAAAAAACCGGATTCCGTGTCTTTCGAGCACGCCGCATGCGTGCCGATTGCTGCGCTGACCGCTCTCCAGGCTCTGCGCGACAAAGGAAAGATCCGGCCGCAACAAAGTTTCTTGGTTAACGGTGCCTCCGGTGGAGTCGGCACATTCGCCGTCCAGATTGCCAAATCGCTCCGCGCGAAAGTCACCGGTGTGACCAGCACGCGCAATCTCGAACTGGTGCGGTCGCTCGGCGCCGATGAAGTCATCGACTACACCAAGCAGGACTTCACGAAAGGAGACCGGCGGTTCGATCTGATTCTTGATTGCATCGGGAATCACTCGTTTTCGGAATGCCGCCGAGTGCTGAACCGCAGGGGAACAAACGTTGCTGCCGGAGGGAAGACCGACGACTGGATGGTGACGTTGGTCGCTCGAAAAATTTCGGCGGCATTCCAATCCCTCTTCGTCAGCCAGAAGGAAGTCTCGATCCTCGCCAAAATGGTTCAAGCAGACTTGCTCACCATGAACGAATTATTAGTCAGCGGAAAGGTCACTCCCGTCATCGACCATTGCTGCACGCTGGAAGGAGTTCCCGATGCAATCCGCTACCTTGAGGAGGGGCACGCCCGGGGAAAAGTGGTTATGACAGTTCCCAATTAGTCCGTCGATCGCAAATTTCTCAACGAAACAAAAACGCTCGGCGCTTTGTCTTTACTTCGTTACTTCTTCACTTCCTTACTTCGCCTCTTCCAAAATAAAACGGCCACCTCGAACGTCCGAGGTGGCCGCCCTATGAACAACACTCATCGACAACATTTAGTTCGACATCTGCTCGACGCTATGCGCCACGAACACTGCCTGCCCGCTGATCGGATCGCGCAGCACCAGGCCCACGACGCGAAGGTTGAGCGCCGTGGTACCCGTGATGCTGCCTAGTCCGGTCAAACCGCCCTTGAACTTCGTGAAAGGCGTGCAGTACACCGTGATCGGCCCGTTAAAGAGCACGCCCGCCACTCCATTCGAGTTGAATTGGAATGTGCCGGCCCCGGTGTTCGTGCTGCCGACAACCCACGAGCCGGTGTGTCCTTCGGCGCGCAACACCACTCGCTTCACCGTCACCGCTCCGTTGCTCAGCGGTCCGGCGATGCTGATGTGCTGCCCAGGAACCATCAGGCTCGAGTTAAACAGCAGGTTGGTGAATTTGTTGTGCCAGAAATAGATGAAGTAGTTTTCGTTTCCGCTCAGATCGATCGTCGAAATCTGGCCGGAGGTAAATCCGGTTCCAGTCGGAAGAACGCTGCGAACATAGAGATCGAAGTCGTTCGCTGCGCCCGAGGTCGGATCGACGTACGTGATCAAACCGCCGGCCCAGAATTTATCTTGCGACACGATTGCAATCGTGTCCGCGAGGATCGCTCCAGAGGTGCGATCCAGCGTGCCCGACACTTCTACAATCGACGTGCTCGTCAGGTTTGAGATGCTCTCGTTGTTTTCCCACTCCGTCTGGTCGTTCACGTTGACCGTGAATTGATGGCCGTGTGGACCTTGGATGAGGAATGAGCTCGAGCCGGTGCTGACCACGCCCGCGACGAAGTCGTCGATATAGGCGTCATCGTTGTCCGGTGTCACCGCTTTCAGTGTCACCATCGGATTGACGGCGCCGGTGATCTGTCCGTTGCCGTCCACGGCCACCGAATCCTTCAGATCGAAATCGAACGACAAACCGATCACCTCATTCGCAGTCACCGTGAGCGGGCTCGCAAGCGGCGCCGTCACCGACGACTGCGTCAGCGTCGCTGCTGGCGAAGACGTTGTATTGAGCGTCGTGATCGTCGGGCGCGTCGGCGGAGTCGTCTGCGGATTGGTGACATTCATAAACGAGATTTGCGGGTTGGCAAACGTCATTGTGACGCTGCTATAAGTGCCGGCCGGAATCGAATTGATGTCCAGCAGTGTGTGGAGTCCGTTCAACCGCGCGAAATCGACGGTCTGCGTACCGTTTAGGACCGAAATCGGCGGGTTAACCCCATCCGACACGGTCATACCCGTGATGTCGACTTGAAACGACAGCACGCTCGCCAACGGCGCATCGGTGCCGCTCACGAACACCTGCCCACTCTGCGCTGTCGTCGTAGTTGAAGAAGGCGACGTCCCGCCGCCCCCACAACCGGTTAACCCAACTCCTAGAGCTACAACGCCCACAATTGCACCAAGCCACTTCTTCGGTTTCATAACCAGGTTCCTTTCTCTCGCTCTGAATCGGAATTCCCGGAGGCGTGCCCAGCTCCCACCTCCTCCCTTAAACACCAGTCCTAGTACATAGTTGCAGTTTTAAGTCGCTTATTATCAGTAGATTAATTCTTTGCTCCAAGACTAGGTGGTTGATTTCGAGAGCCAAGACCGAAACGATACGAAAACCCAGGACTCAGAATTCGGGTCGGCAGGTTCGCAATGATGGTTCGCAAATGCTTGATACGCTGGGGCTTAGAGGATTAGGCGGGGGCCCACAGTGAGGTTAAGTCATTTAGAATGACATCCTTGAGGAATTTCGCTGCTTATCCCCCCTAGAATCACATCCTTACGCAAAACCACCGGGGGGAGGGGTCGGTTTGTACCCAATCTGCGCCTGTAAGAGGACACCCGCAATTGGCCGATAATCGCCAAGTCCTTCAAAATCAACCGGTAATGCGATGTTTTCTTCAAATTTTCACTTTGACGTTCTTCTCCGCCGTGCTAACTTCACTCTCGGTATGAATCTTTCTCTCGCCGCTAAGCGCATGACTACCTCGACGTCGTCGATTATTTCGACTACGACGAAGTCGATTACGGCTAACGGCGAGGCTAGAAACTAGAAAGTTCCCAAAAGTTTCAAACCCCCGCCGAAGCGAACCTGGCGGTGGGTTTTTTCTTTAACTCCCCTCCAGAGTCGCTCCAGCGGAACCCAAACGGAGCGGCACCATGAACGCCAGAAACGTCCAGTCAGAATCATCCGCGGAGGGTGACTTATCCCCGCGTTTAGTCCCCGCATTGCTCGTGAGCGGCGAAGCTACTACGTCGTGTAGTAGTGAACATCGTGCGGCGCGTGAAACTCGCGCGCTTACGAAGTCCGAAGAAGCCATTTCGCTTGGTTGTTGTCGCAAGGAAATCGTCGCTTTCAAATTTGGAGGGACTTCGCTGCTTGGTGCAGCGCGGATGTTGCACGCCGCAGAACTCGTCAAGCCCGTTGCTGAAAATTCAAACGTAGTCGTTGTTGTTTCGGCGATGAAAGGCGTAACCGACAGGCTGCTCGGGATCGCGCAATTCCTGGCCGACCGCCAAAATTTCCGCGCGCGCGTCGAAGCCGAACTCGTACTTCGATTGCATCACGATGCGCTGCTCGAACTCGGGCTCGAAGCCGTCGCGCACGATCGTGTATCGCGCGAACTCGATTCGCTCGGCCGCGATTTGTTGCATGCGGTTCCCGCGCGCGAATCCGTCGTCGCATCGCCGGAGCTTTTCGATCGGCTCGCATCGTTCGGTGAACGACTGAGCGCGAGGCTCTTCGCCGCCGCTCTCGAATGTGTCGGCGTCTCCGCGGTTCCGGTCGCATCGTCCGACTTCGTTTTGACCTGTGACACATTCCGCGATGCGAAACCGCACCTCGAACAGACGAAGCGCCGCGGCCGCGCCGCGCTCACGCCGCTGCTCGAAGACGGCATCGTTCCCGTCGTCACCGGTTTCATCGGCGCAACGCCCGACGGACGTATTACTACGCTCGGCCGCAACAGCTCCGACTTTTCCGGAGCGATCATCGCGCACGTCGTCGATGCGGACGAACTCGTGATCTGGACCGACGTCGATGGAATTTACACCGCGAATCCCAACGAAGACGCGCAGGCCCAACTCTTACATGACTTGAGCTACGACGAAGCGCATGCACTTGCAGCAAGCGGAGCAAAAGTTCTGCATCCGCATGTACTCCCGCTTGCCGCTTCGACGGAGATGACCGTCTGGGTTCGCAATACGTTCAAGCCGCAAACTCGTGGCACACGCATCGGGACGAAACTCCGGCCGCAGTCGCAATCGCAACGGAATTCACAATCTCAATCCCAGGAAGGTGCAGCGTGAGCGGTCAATGGCAAGGTGAAGTTTTTGAAACACACGAAATCTCACTCACGGATGAACGCGATTTCGCGCCGAAAAGACATCTGGAATATGTGCAGATGTTGACGCAGCAAACGCCGCGTGGATCACGCAAGTGGCGCGCCGGCGTGCTCGGTGCAACCGGTCTCGTTGGGCAGCGACTCGTGAAACTGCTCGCGAATCATCCGTGGTTTGAGCTCACTGCGGTTGCGGCATCCGAGCGTTCTTCGGGCAAGACCTATGCTGAAGCGGCGCGCTGGCACCTCG
>JAFAZL010000269.1 GCA_019239815.1 Acidobacteriota bacterium | reverse complement strand
GGCAACAGCGGCATCGAACGCGACAACAACAACACCTCCCCCGACTGAAGTGCCAGTGACACAGGACTCAACAGCGCCGGCTTCGCAGACGGCAGCAGCTGCACAAGCACAGCCAGGAGGCGATACGGAAAAAACCGATTCGCAACCAATTGCGACGCCAAATGCAAGCGACGCAACGAACGCGACGGCGGACTCCGCAGGGCAGCCGACACAGGTTGCGGCGCCAGAAAAAGTGACGCCTGAAAAAGGCACCACGGAAAAAGTGGTAACGGAAAAAGTCGCGTCAGAAAAGGTTCCCGTGAATCCTGAAGAAGCACCACGGAGACAACCCGCGGTTGTAAAGACTCCGCTCACGCTGACTCCGAAAGCAGCGCAAGTGAAAGAGAAAATAGAAGACGCGCTTGCGAAACGAAACTTGACCGGGAAAGCCAGCGTGCAGGGTGTCGGAAACACTCTTACGATCACGGGCAAATTGCGGCCAGGTCAGCACGCGGCGTTGCTGAATCTTTTGCACGATGTTCCGGCAGGCGTGAAGATCGTGGATAGCATCAGTGACGCAGATTGGGCGTCGGCGCCAAACGTGGCGCCGCCGGTTACACACAATGCTCCGGCCGTGGCACCGGCCGCACCCACAGCAAGCTCGGATGAGCCAAAGGTGACGGGCAGCCGGGTGGCTTGGGCAGACGTCAAGAGTTGGCCGACGGGTGCAGAAATCTTCATCGACGACAAATCGACCGGGCAATCCACGCCGGCGCGAGTGCAGGTTCCGAGCGGTGTCCATGTCTTTACTCTGCATTTGGATGGATTTAGGGATCTGCGGCGAGGCGTTGACGTGAGCGATGGCGGAACTGTCGACGTGCGCGGGATTCTGCGCCGCCACTGATTCGGATAAAGTGAATCGCCAGCTCGTATTGGAGTAGGGCTTTGCGGCCTCTTCAGGGCGATTGAATGTGTTTCGTTTTGTTACATAGACCTCGTTTCACCGCCTGCCGCTACGAGCTTTCCCCTTGAAGACATTGGAGTTACTAAGGAATTGAAGGGGCCGTTGGCTTGCTCTCTATTCTAGGACGACATCCGTTCAAATCGTATCAAGCCGCCGCGGTTACCAGGCTGCGTTGCTTAGGCTTCCGTGTTCAAGACCCAAGCAGACGCGGCTGATCGCTAGTCGGGATGTGATGCTGAGGTCTTTCCGGTTATACGACTCCTGAGAGAGGGCGAAATTGTCCTATCGCATTCCAAAGATTGGGTCGCAGGGCGGCGGGGACGAGCACGACGCGATTCCTGTCGTGACCGCTGTTGCCGAGGGCAAACACAAGCCGGGCGCCAGCGCTACCACTTCAAGCGGCGCTCTGAAACTCGCGGCACTTAAAACCGACGAGACCGAGCGAGCACTACGGCGATTCCAAGTGTTGCTTAACGCCACCCGTTTTTACGAGCGACATCACCCTCATACTCTGCGCAGTTTGGATGATGCCTACGAAGCGATTCGAGGAGTTGCATCGAGACTCAAGGGATTCGAGTTTCGCGTCGGACGTGGGCAGATCGTTGTGCCCAAGCACGGGGAAGAGCCGCTCGCCGATCCGCGTGGCGAATTGCAGGCGCTTGCGAGGGAACTGGAGCGCACGGGAATTCACACGATCACATTTGGACGCGAATTTCATGTAGGCGAACTCGACACGATGGCTCAACTCGTGAGGAGTTCGCTGCTAACATCGGAAGAGAGCGCGAAGCACGACGCGACGAAGAGATGGTCCGCGCTGCTCCGCGAAAACCGAGTGGAAGGCATCACGGTTAATACCCAATCCGATCGACGAGTGGATTCAGTGCTGGCAAGCATGATCGCAGCACTCGTGGCGTATGGAGGAAATACACCTCGCGAAGGCGGCGACAATCCGATCGCGGCCCCCGGGTTCGACGAACTGGTTGCAACTCTTGGCCTGTTGGCGCGACTGACTCCCCCATTGGAAGCGGCGCGCGGAATTTCGCCAGAGGAAGCGGCACGGGCGATTCACTCGGCGATGGAAGCGGCGAGCCGCGACACGGTGCGGCTGCTGCTGAGCAGCATTTCGCAGTATTCACCGCGTGAAAGCGAAGAGCCTCAACCGTACCTTCTGCGACTGTCGGAAAGCCTCATTTTTGAGTTTTTGGGACCAGAGTTCTCCGCAGGCGCGTTGACAGCGACTACCGTAAGACCGATGCTGCATCGGCTGGGCAGCGTGTTAGTGAATGCGGGCAAGTACAACGGACCGCATTCGTCGTCGCATTTGTCCTCGTTTGCGACAACATGGGCGAGCGAGACCTATCGAGAAAAACTCGTCGAGAAGTTCTGGCTAGAAATGCCGCCGCGCGAGAAGTCGGCGGTTCTGAAAGGGCCGGACGTCTGGTGTGTGCCCATCCTGGCGCTACGACAGAGTCTGGGGCAACTTGCAGAAGCAGGAGCGGATGCGCCGCGGCGCGAAGCGCGGAGCATTTTGCTGAACTATGCGAGGCGTATTGAGCATGAGGAGTCGCTGTGTCGACGTTCGGTTGCAGCAGGATTGAACGAACTGACGACTGTGATCGAATCGTTGTGGCCGAATCAGGTGCCAGAAGATTTGAGCAAGGGGATGCTGACGGCGCTGGAAAAGGAACGCACGCCAGAGACGGCGGCGCTTCTTGCAGCGTTCCTGGAAACCCTTGGTCGCATCGCGGTGAATCGCGGTGACTACGCGGGATTTGAAACGATTTTGACAGGGCTGGAACGCGCGCCCAGGG
>JAFAZL010000148.1 GCA_019239815.1 Acidobacteriota bacterium | reverse complement strand
ACTTACACCTTCTCGAAGTCGCTGACCGATGCGAGCGACCTCCTTAATGGAGGAAGCGCTCAAAATGGCGCCAGTGGCAACGTCAACGGCTATCGGGCGCCAGGAATTCTTGGCATCGGTGCCGACTATGGTCTCGCCAGCTTCGACATCCGCAACGTGTTTCACCTCAGCGGTAGCTATGAGTTGCCGTTCGGTAAGGGCAAGAAGTTTATGTCCGACTCGAGCGGCGTCGTGAATCAACTCGTGGGCGGATGGAGCATCAACTGGAGCGGTGCCTTCCAGGGTGGACAGCCGATCGCGATCGGTTGCCCCACGCAGACCGCGGCCGGTGTTGCTTGCGGTGCTCTCTTGACGGGTCAGCCACTCAAGCTCGGCCTCTTCACCGACACCAGCGGCAAGCTGAGCTACTACGGCAATCCGGCAGCGTTCACGCAGCCGTGTGCGCTCGATGCAACGCTGACACCGATACCGAATTCGCCAGCAGGTTGCACGCCTCTAACAGGCACAGCAGCTCTCGGTGGTGTTACAAAGGTTGAGGGACCCGGCTTCCACCGCCTCGACCTCTCCTTCTTCAAGGACTTCCCGATCAAGGAACGTTTCCGCCTGCAGTTCCGTGCGGAGCTCTTCAACATCGCCAATCACCCGAACTTCAATGCACCGGGATTTGGTGGCAACGGTGTTGTGGCCATCTCCGGTTCCGGCAATTACAACAGCTCGACCTTCGGCGAAATCGGTTCGACGCGCGACGCTCCTTACGATCCGCGCCAGATCCAGTTCGCTCTGAAGTTCTTTTACTGAAACACCAAACACCCAAGAAACGCGGGGCAGCGCCAAAAGCGCTCCCCGCGTTTTTGTTTGTGGGAAGCGCGCCGAGCGAGCTTGACGCGCTATCACAAGTTCGCAGCGGTTTCGGTGTAGCTTGCCGATGCTAAAATCGAAATCGTGACGCCGAGTACCCAACGCCGAACGGCCAGGTTTGCGCTGCGGCTGCTGATTTGGTTTCTGACGCCGTTGGCGCTGACGCGCGCTCAAACTTCTGCAAATCCCAACACGAAGGACCTCGACCGCCAATTCCAGCAAGCTGTCGCTGACTACGAGTCCGGCCATTACGCCGAGTCAGCCGCACTTCTTGAAAAGCTGCTGCCCGCCGCCCCTGAAAGCTTTGAGCTGCACGAACTGCTCGGCCTCGACTACTCCGGTCAGTCGCAAGACGCGAAGGCCACGCCTCATTTCGAAAAAGCCGCCCGCCTGAAACCGAAATCGGCAGAGGCGCAGACCAATCTCGCGGCCAATCTTTCGCGTCTTGGCAAGACCGCTGAAGCCGAGCAACATTTCCACAAAGCCGTCGAACTTGAGCCCGACAATTTCGATGCCAATCACAATCTCGGCGAAGCCTACATACGCCAAGGCAAAATCGCCGACGCCGCGCCTTATCTCGAAAAAGCCCAGCACATCGACGCGTCGAACTACGACAACGGCTACGACCTCGCTCTCGCCTACCTCAGCGTCGGCCACACGAAAGATGCCCGAGCTTTGATTCAGGCGTTGCTGCAACAGAAAAACACCGCCGAGCTCCACAACCTCCTCGCCGAAGTGGAAGAAAAAGACGGCAACTTCGTCGTCGCCGCCAACGAATATGAAACCGCGGCGCACATGGATCCGAGCGAAAGCGATCTCTTCGACTGGGCCAGCGAACTTCTCGTACACCGCACGCTCGATCCGTCGATTGCCGTTTTCCGCGACGCCGTGCAGCGCTATCCGCAGTCGGCGCGCCTCGCCATCGGACTTGGCATGGCGTATTACTCGCTCGGAAAGTACGATGACGCAGTCGCCTCTCTTCTACGCGCCGCCGACCTCAGCCCCAGCGATGCGCGGCTCTATCCGTTCCTCTCGCGCGCTTACGACAGCTCGCCCGGCCAGGCCGACGAAGTCATCAAGCGCTTCCGCCGTTTCGCCGAACTCCAGCCGCGCAACGGCCGTGCGCAGTACTACTACGCAATGAGTTTGTGGAAAGGGAAGCGCGCGCAGGATCCGAGCGTTGATCTTCATGAAGTAGAGGCGCTGCTCAAAAAATCGATCGAGCTCGATCCGTCGCTGGCTGAAGCACAGCTTCAACTCGGCAATCTCTACTCCGATCAATCGCACTATGCGCAGGCGATTCCGTATTACAAGCGGGCCATCGCGTTGAATTCCGATTTAGCCGACGCGCACTATCGGCTGGGCCAAGCCTACGTCCGCACCAATCAAAAAGATCTCGCGCAGCCCGAGCTTGAGCTCTACCAGAAACTCCGCGCGCAACATCTCGCCGATCTCGATAAGCAGCGCGCGGAAGTCCGCCAATTCGTAACCTCATCCAAGGAATCCGCCCCACCCGCGAATCCCTGATCGTTCGCGGAGGCGAGGTCATGTACGGGCGCAGCATTGCTGCGCCCCAAACGCCCAGGCCGATATATTCGCAGCCTCCGGCCATCTCCAAAGGTGCTAAATTACTAGTCGAAATCGACGTAGCGCCAAGCCCGCAAAAGGACTCCCAATCATGCCCATCGAACGCCGTGACTTCATCAAATCTACGACCGCCGCCATCACCGTCGGCGCCGCCACTCTCGCTCTCGGCGGCACATCGAAAGTCTTCGGCGCCAATGATCGCGTGCGCGTCGCCATCTGCGGCACGCGCGGACGCGGCGTCGATCACATCCACGGCTTCAACAAAGTTCCCAACGTCGAAATCGCCGCGCTCTGCGACGTCGACGAAAATATTCTCAATCAGCGCCTCGCCGATGTCGAAAAGCTCGGCCGCCCGAAACCGAAGGCGTACACCGACGTCAGAAAACTTCTCGAAGACAAAGAGATCGACGCCGTCTCGATCGCGACGCCGAATCACTGGCACTCGCTAATCGCCATTTGGACCGTGCAAGCCGGCAAAGACGTCTACGTCGAAAAACCGTGTTCACACAACACGTTTGAAGGGCGCCAGCTCGTCGCCGCCGTGAAAAAATACAATCGCATCTGCCAGCACGGCAGCCAGTGGCGCTCGAATCCGGGATTAATCGAAGCGATGGGCCACTTGAAGGACGGCACCATCGGCGACGTCTATATGGCGCGCGGCCTTTGCTTCAAGTGGCGTCCATCGATCGGCAAAGCGCCGCAAGAGCCCGTGCCCGCCGGCGTTCACTACGATTTGTGGACTGGGCCCGCGCCCCTGAAGCCATTCACAAAAAATCGCTTCCACTACAATTGGCACTGGATCTGGGACACCGGCAACGGCGATCTCGGCAATCAGGCGATCCATGAAATCGATATCGCGCGTGCCGGACTCGGCGTCGGATTCCCGGTGCAGGTTTCCGCGATCGGCGGACATTTCATGTTCGACGATGATCAGGAAACGCCCAATACGCTCAACGCCGCCTGCATTTTTGAAACCGCTGAGGGCAAACGGAAAATGATGGAGGTCGAAGTCCGCCACTGGATCACCAATCACGAAGCCGAAATCGGCACTGGCGCGTACGGCTCCAGTTCGGTTCCTCCTGCTGGACTGACCGCTGCTGCGAAAAAACCTGGCGAGAAAAAATCGGCCGGCGCAACACAAGCAGCGTCGCTCGGTCCAAAAGACGCGGTGACCAACACGATGGGCAATATTTTTTACGGTTCAAACGGGTATCTCGGCATCGACGGTTACGACGCCTACAAAACGTGGGTCACCGATGACGTCGAGCCCGGCCCTCACGGCAAAGCCAGCGGCGACCACTATGCGAACTTCGTCGATTGCGTGCGCTCGCGCGACGCGAGCAAGATCAATTCGCCGATCGAAGAGGCGCACAAGTCCACGACACTGGTGCACCTCGCAAACGTTTCGTATCGCCTCGGACGGACCCTGAAGTTTGATCCGGCGACGGAGAACGTAGTCGGCGACGACGAAGCCAACGTCATGCTGCGCGGCACCTACCGCGCCCCGTATGTAGTGGAAGAAAAAATCTGACGAAGAGGGCACGGCATTGCCGTGCCGTTTCTTCTCTGCGCTCTCTGCGTCCTCTGTGGCGAATTCCTCTCGCGCTCTACTTCACCGCGATCGTCAACGCAAACTTCCGCGCCGGCGCCGTATCCTTCTCCCACGGCCGCTGGTAAACCAGGCTCATCGAACACGTGCCTTTATCAACCGCGCGAAAATCCCAATCATGCACCCCGCCGCTGCCCGCGAGACCGTTCGCGTTCGCCACGTATTCATCCTTCACGATCACGCAGGCCGGCTCCGGCCTCGACGTAAACTCCCATCGGTAACCCGTCGTCGGATTCTCCTCCAGCGTCAACTTCACTCCGTCGCCAACGCGCAAGTTAACCGTGCGCCCATCGTAACTCTTGTCCGCGTTGATGAGCAGCGCACTTCGCGAGCAACCCACGCAACATACACTCAACAAAACGAGCACAACCACATGAACCAGTGCCAATCTCTTATTGCTGAGCATAAATTTTCACCAGTCGATACAAGAACGTCCTTCCTTCGTACACCGATTCGATCCGCACCCGCTCGTTCAATCCATGAGCAAACCCGCCATCCGGATCGGTGAAAATTCCATCGACGCCGTGCGTCGGGATTCCCGCCGGGTTCATGAACTGCGCGTCCGATGCTCCAGGCTCAAGCGTGGTGATCACCGGAACTCCTGGCCACATCTCGTGCGCCAGCTGTTCGATCGGCTTCATGATTTGCGGCGTCAACGGGGCCGATTGTGCCTCCGGGCCCCGAACCTCCGGGATCGTTACCGAGACCGCGTGGTCGTCCACAATTTTTATCAATTGCGCCTTCACGTCTTCGCGAGACACGCCCGGGAAAATTCGGCAATTGATGTTCGCCCGCGCACGCTGAGGCAGCGCATTCGTTGCATGGCCGGCGGAAAGCATCGTCGCCACGCAGGTCGTTCGCAGCATCGCGTGCCAGTTTACGTCCTTGTCCAAAACCGCCACTGCGGCGTGATCTTCCGGATTCTTCACCACGGCCAGCATCGCCGCACCGTTTTCGCCGCCCACCACCTTCGCCATCCCAGTGAAATATCCTCGATTCGCATCGTTGAGCTGCACTGGAAATTCGTACCGGCTCACTCGATCGACCGCTCGCACCAGGTGATAAATGGCATTGTCGGGGACCGGCCGCGAACTGTGCCCTCCTGGATTCGTAACTTCGAAGACGTAATTCTGCGAAGTTTTCTCCGCTGCCAAGACTTCCAGCGCGATCTTGTTTCCCTTGGCATCCAGGTCGCCGTCCACGCCTTCCGTCAATGCGAACTCTGCATCGATTGCTTGTCGTTCGTTCTTCGCCAGCCATCCTGCGCCGTTCAGCGCGCTGTTCGTTTCTTCTCCGCATGTTAGCGCCAACTTGATCGACCGCTTCGGCTTAAACCCTTCCTCGCGATACCGGATCATGTTGTCGACCCAGATCGCCGCCTGCGCTTTCATATCCGACGTGCCGCGCCCGTAGAAATAGCCGCCTTCCTCAATCACCTTGAATGGGTCGCGCGTCCAGTCTTCGCGCTTCGCTTCGACGACGTCGACATGCGCCAGCATCAAAATCGCCTTCGCGTTCGGATCGGACCCATGCAGAACCGCGATGAGTCCACCCTCTTTCGGGTGCCCATCCGGCACAAAAATGCGCAGATCCCCATCGGGATACCCAGCGGTCTTCAGTCGCTCCGTCATCTTCTTCGCCGCCAGCGTGCAGTCCCCAGCCGAAAGCGTGGTATTCGTCTCGACCAACTCCTTATAGATCGATCGGAACCTCTCCAGCCCCGAACCGGCGGTCACCTGTTGTGCCTCTGGTTGCGCAATATTCGGCGCAACCTTGTGAGCGAAGCCGCTCCCAACCAAAACGCCCGCAGAAGCGACACACACCACAACGCCAACAAACGAAGATCTCACCGACCGATTCATCGATCCCCCGAAGCCGACGAAACTATCACAAAATGCTCCACTTCCTTCGGCCATTCGAAATCGACGCACTTTGAAAGGGCGGGAGGTGTTTCGAATGCTTCGGCTAACTTCAATCGATCGACAAACTTACGTTATCATATTGACAAATAGTAACGACTGTGTTATTCTTGCCTTCAGGATTTGGTCGCCCCGATGTCCTTCGAGAGCTGTCCTCGCCGTATTGATTCACAAGTCCTACCGATTTTCATACCTCAACACTCTTTAGACACACCGGTTTTGCAACGTCTGGCTCCTCAATGCGTTGCACACACTTTGGAAAACATAGGGGGTGTACCCCTAAGCTTCCCGAAATGGAACGCAACCTCCTTGACTTCGTTCTTCTCCGGGCGTAGCGTTACGCTAAGAGTCCTATTTCCAATGACCTACGTTGTATTGAGCCGGTCGCGGCGATCCCTGTCGATCGACCTCGGGAGCGCTTTGCCGTGAGCCGCGTACCTTCCAATCCGCTCGAGCTTGCACGTCAGTTCGCGCTGTCGCGCCGCGACTTTATTCGGTCGGCGGCGGGTGTTGCGTTGGGGAGTTCGCTGCTG
The DNA here is from genome assembly GCA_019239815.1 of Acidobacteriota bacterium. The sequence continues at coordinate 296 of JAFAZL010000148.1, read as the reverse complement.
CAATCTCCGATCGCGTTTGCAGCCGGCGCGATGAAAAAGCGCAAGGTGGTAGTAGTCACATTCGGGGGCGGCGCGCGCGATCAGGAAACGTTTGCGCCTGAGGGCCAGGAAAACATCCCGCACATGATGCGGGAGATGATTCCGCAGGCTTCGTTTTTCACGCAGGTCGTGAATCGCGGAATTCTCGGCCACTACGTCGCGACGGCGAGCCTCGCGACCGGCACCTACGAGACGTTTAACAATTTTGCGGCCGTGCCCCCGAACAACCCGACTGTTTTTGAATATTTCCGGAAAGA
>JAFAZL010000137.1 GCA_019239815.1 Acidobacteriota bacterium | reverse complement strand
GCGAAACACTACGCCTATTCGCGCAAGGTGGTTCATGAAAAAGTCTCGCAGGCAACTCATCCAGACTCTGACGATCGTCGCCGCTACTCTAGCCGCTGCTCGCGTAACGTTCGCCCAATTTCATCCTTCCCCCAACGCGCCCAATCCCAACTCTCCTCACCGCATCGGCGATCCCGAGCCGACCGTCGGCGAAAAGCACGCAATCGATCCGCAAAACATGTCCGAACTCCGTCAGGAAATTCAAAAGCTCCAGGACATGGTTAACGAACTGAAAGACGAACTCGATCACACAAATCCGAATACAACGCTCTCCGTCTCTTTCCTCAAGAAAACGCAGCAGATCGAAAAGCTCGCGAAACAAGTGAAAGACCGCGCGAAAAGCTGAATCGCCTCGCGACAGCAGCCCGCCTACACCGCCCCGCTTGCTGGCCTCACGCACCGTCCCGTGCTATCGTCCTCACCGGAGGGAGTACATGTCCGTAAACAAAGTGATTCTCGTCGGTCGTCTCGGCCGCGATCCCGAAACTCGCTACACCGGAGGTGGCCAAGCCGTGGCGAATTTCTCCATCGCCACCGACGAAACCTATAAAGACAAGAACGGCGAGCGCCAGAAGCGCACCGAGTGGCACAAAATTGTCGTTTGGGGCAAACAGGCCGAAATCGCCCAGCAATACCTAAAAAAAGGTTCGCTGATTTTCATCGAAGGCCGCATTCAGTCGCGCGAGTGGCAGGATAAGGAAGGTCAGAAGCGCACGAGTTTCGAAATCGTCGCCACGAATTTCCGCATGCTCGGAGGCCGCGCCGACGGCGCTGCAGCGGGAGCCGGTGGCGGTGCTTCACACCGTGGAGGAGGAGGCGACTTCGACGATCAGTCCGGCCCCGAAGAAAGCTACGGCGGCGGTGGCGGCAGTCACGGATCGTCAGGCCCCGAAATCTCCGACGAAGACATTCCCTTCTAATCTCTTTGCCGAATGCCCAGCAAAAAGGGCCGCTTCATTGGAGCGGCCCTTTTTGCTTTTGTAGCTGCCTAGGAGGTCCGCCCGTTGGCCTTACTGCGGCGGCGTCATCCTTCTCCGTTCTTCATCGATCTTCCGCAAAAATTCTTCAAACGCCGGAATCTGATCCTGCGTCAAAATGCCACGAATCTTGTTCCGCGACTTCTGCCGCGCATCATCCCGCTCGTCATCCAAAGTCTTGTACTGCGCATGCAGTTCCGACAGGATTCCCTCAAGTTGCTGTCTCTGATCGGGATTGAGGTGCGCCACTCGAGTCAACTCCTCCACTTTTTGTGCCCGTCTCTGAGACACGGTCAACACCGTATTTGCCGACACGGCACGGCGTGCAAAAATATAACCCACCACGCCACCCAACGCGGCGCCCAACAGGAACACCACAGCTACCCAGACTGCCGCTTTCTGCTTTGCGCTCGCCTCGTTCATGAACCCTGCTCCGCCAAGCTCACCAGCATGTCATCGTTCGTCACCGGTGCCGCATTTTGCATCGGCTCGCCCGTAATGTCCGTAGCCGGCTTCGTTGGCACATTCGGCCTTTGCAAGAACCACGTGCCCGCTAGCATCAACGCCAGCGCCGAAATCCACGTCAACTGCAACGCGAATTTGGGAATCACCGACCACGCATCAAACGACTGCCTCAATTCCGCTTCGCGCGCCGCAATTGCCGCCATCACCCGCGGCGCAAACCACGCCATCGCCGGCGAAGACTCGCGCGGCAACGCGCGCAGAAGTTCCCTGCTTTCCAGCATCTCCTCGGCCGCCGCCGCGCAATCTTCGCATGCCGCCGAATGCTCCAGCATCTCGCGCGACGCGCCTCCGCTGGCAATTTCCTCCAGCGAATCGCGGAATCGGCTACATTCGTCGTCCTGCTTCTTCAGACCGTCCCACATAGTACCTCCGACCTCACCGCAAGCCACGACCACTGATTCATCCGGCCCGCTTTCGAGCCTCGTTCACAATCCTACGGCGCGCACGAAACAACCGAACCTTCACAGTATTCGCGTTCAGATCCAATATCTCCGCAATCTCTTCTACCGCGAATCCTTCCACTTCTTTCAGAATCAGCATCATCTTATCGCGCTCGTCTAGGCATTCGAGCAATCGCTCCACCTTCTGGCGTGCCTCGAGCGTGTCGCTGATGTCCGGCGTTGGTGTTGACCGTTCTTCCGGTGCGCCAAACTGCCGCGCCTGATCTTCGCTCAAATCCGATTCATAAACGAGTGGCCGCACTTTCCGCTTCCGCAGCAGGTCCCAGCACTCGTTCACCGTAATCTTATAAAGCCACGTGCTGAACGCGGCTCGCTGATCAAACCGCTTCAGCGAAAAGTACGCCTTCACGAAAACCTGCTGCGCGATGTCCTCGACATCCTCGCGCTGCCGCAAAATTCCGCCGGCGACCGCAACGACCCGGTGCTGGTGTCTGCGCACGAGTTCCTCGAACGCGCGGTGATCTTCGCCTTGCGCACGACGCACCAGTTCTCGGTCGTCAACCGCACCCGCAGCTCGACTCGCCGCGGCTACCGCAACGCCCGGGGTTATGACCGCCGTTGCCATCACTTTTGGGACGCGTCCCATGGTCATTAGGTTACGCCTGCCCCCAGCGGGTTGCCATGTTCGTACCCCATCCCCGTCTTGCTGCCCTTGCTCTAGGTACGTCCCTCTGCACCATGTGTTTCACTTGACTACAAACAAAAATTGTACTTGCGAGCATCTTACCTACATGCAATAATGCCTGCATGATTATTGGTGACCGCCTCCGCGCTTTGCGTGAGGAAAAGAAACTCTCCCAGGGTGACATCGAAAAGCGTACCGGTTTGCTTCGCTGCTACATCTCCCGCGTCGAAAATGGTCATACCGTTCCAGCCATTGAGACTCTGGAAAAGCTGGCTCGCGCTTTAGAGTGCCCACTTTATCAACTCTTCTACGACGGCGAAGAACCGCCTCAATTGCCGAACCTACCCAAGCGCAAGTCGTCCGACGACATCGCCTGGGGTAGCAGCGGCAAGGAAGCGCGTTTTCTCAACAAGCTTCGCCGCCTGTTGAGCAAGGCCGACGAAGAAGATCGCAAGCTGATTCTGTACATGGCCCAGAAAATGGCCAATCGGTAATTGCGAATTCTCTGCTGGTATTGCCAGCTTTACATCGAATCCCATAGAGGCCGCACAACCCCGCTGTGCGGCCTTTTTCTTGCTGTTCCAATTTGAAACGTTTCTCGAATCTTTCTGTTACGATACCGTAAACTGCTGTCACCTTCCCGCTGCGTCTATCCTTTTACTCTCACTCCCACTCGATCGTGCTCGGTGGTTTCGAACTGATATCGTAAACAACCCGCGTCACTCCGGGTACTTCGTTCACAATCCTTGTCGATATCTTCTCCAACACGTCGCCCGGAAGCCTCACCCAATCCGCGGTCATCGCATCATCCGACTCCACCACTCGCACCGCAATCGTCAGCCCGTAGGTGCGTCCATCGCCCATAACACCCACGCTACGTACCGGTAATAGTACGGCAAATGCTTGCCAAACCTTGTTGTACAACCCCGCCTTTCGAATTTCTTCGATTACTACCGAATCCGCTTCCCGCAGAGTTACCAGATGCTCACGGGTGATAGCACCGAGCAGCCGCACCGCCAATCCTGGCCCCGGAAACGGATGTTTCATCAGGATTTCATCAGGCAGTCCTAGCTCTTTCCCGATTCGGCGCACTTCGTCCTTGAACAGGTCTCGAAGCGGCTCGATCAGCCCAAAAGGCATGTTTTCGGGGAGTCCGCCCACATTGTGGTGCGACTTGATGGTCGCCGACGGCCCTTTCACCGACACCGACTCAATCACGTCCGGGTAGAGCGTCCCCTGCACCAAGTACTCGATCTCTCCGTGTGCGTCCCCGTGCTGGAGCTTCAGCGCCTCCTCCGCAAACACCGATATAAACTCATTTCCGATAATCTTCCGTTTTCGTTCCGGGTCCGTGATCCCATCCAACTGCTTCAAGAATCGGTCGGTCGCGTCGACTCCGACAACGCTTAACCCCAGTCTTTCCCGATACATGGCCAGCGTATCTTCGAATTCGTTCTTCCGCAGCAGCCCCGTATTGACGAAAATGTTCGTCAGCCGGTCCCCAATCGCCCGGTTGACCAGCACCGCTGCTACCGTCGAGTCCACACCCCCGCTGAGTGCACAAATGACCCGCCCCGTACCCGCCTTCTTGCGAATAGCCTCGGTCGTCTCCTCAATAAACGCGGCCCCACTCCACTTGGTCTCTGCCAGACACACCTTGAACAGGAAGTTCCTTAGCAGCTCCGTCCCTTGATCGGTGTGCCTCACCTCCGGGTGAAACTCGACCGTGTAAATCTTCCGCCCAGGG
>JAFAZL010000030.1 GCA_019239815.1 Acidobacteriota bacterium | reverse complement strand
ACGAGAAGGGGGTCGAAGCAGCGACGAAGAAGTCTGGGGAAGCCAAGATCGCCAAGGCCGGTGCAACGAACTACAAGCTGCCGCCGATCAACATGATGCGCGAAGGTGAGCGCAGCCAGAAGATCGACGAAGATGAATTGAAGATGCGTGCCCGCGCGATTGAAGAAAAATTCGCGGAATTCGATGTTCAGGGCCGCGTGACGCAGATCAATCCGGGTCCTGTCGTCACTACGTTTGAGTTCAAACCCGAAGCTGGAATTAAATACAACCGCGTCCTCGGTCTGACCGAAGATTTGTGCCTTGCATTGCAGGCCGAATCGATCTTGATCGAGCGCATCCCCGGCAAATCCACGATCGGTATTGAAGTTCCGAACGTCAATCGGCAAACGATCGCGCTGCGCGAAATTGTGGAAGCGCCGGAATTCTTCAACTCACCAAGCAAGCTGACGCTCGCGATGGGACGCGACCTCCACGGGCGTATCCGTGTGGCCGATCTCGCCGCGATGCCCCACTTACTCATCGCCGGTTCCACCGGCACCGGAAAGAGCGTCTTCATCAACTCGCTGATGATGTCGATTCTCTACAAGGCTTCGCCCGACGACGTGAAAATGGTGCTCGTCGATCCGAAGCGCCTCGAGCTGAATCTTTACGAAAATATTCCGCATTTGATCGCACCGGTCGTTACCGACCCAAAGGTCGCGTCCAACGTTTTGCGCAACGCAACGCGCGAAATGGAGAACCGGCTGAAACTGCTCGCTCAAAAGGGCGTGCGTAACATCGAGCAGTACAATCGCACATTCCAAAAGAAGGAATCGCTCTCACTCTTCGAGACCGTCGAAGACTCCGAGCACAAGCCCCTTCCCTATCTCGTCATCGTCATCGACGAATTGGCCGACCTCATGATGGTCGATACCAACAACGTCGAGGAGTCCATCACTCGCCTGGCGCAGATGGCCCGCGCCGTCGGCATTCACTTGATTTTGGCGACACAGCGTCCCTCCGTGGACGTCATCACGGGATTGATCAAAGCGAACTTCCCTGCCCGCATCTCGTTCCGCGTGGCCAGCAAAATCGACTCGCGCACGATTCTCGACTCCAACGGTTCCGAATCGCTGCTCGGCAAAGGCGACATGCTCTATTTACCGGCTGGCTCTTCGCGCCTGCACCGCATTCACGGTCCGATGGTCAGCGAAGACGAGATTGTCGCCGTCTGCGATTTTTGGCGTTCGCAAGCGCAAGCGAAATACAACGAGCAATTGCTGGAAGCCCCGAAAGACGAAAATGGCAAACCAATTCCCGGCGCCGGCGGCGGCAGCGATGCAGCCGAAGGCAGCGAAGCCGACGACGAACTCTTCCAGGATGCCGTTCGCGTCGTCTGCGAAGCCGGCCGCGCTTCGACTTCGACTTTGCAGCGCCGTCTGCGCATCGGCTACGGCCGCGCCGCACACCTAATCGATTTGATGGAAAAAGACGGTATCGTCGGCCCACCCGACGGCACGCGTCCCCGCGAACTCCTGAAGGGCCGCGACTGGATGCGCGAATTCGACGAATCGCAGCGCTGACCCGCTCGGCCGCAGCGATTCCGCCGCAGAGAGGTTCTACATTCGCTCTTACGAACCTGATCGCTCTTTGACAATTTAATTTGCCTGTTCTCGATCTCTCGGCGCCGGGAACAACTCAAGATTCTTGCCAGCAGCATACGTAATTTGTTTGCCGTCGACTTTAGCAAACTCCGTCAGCTTGTGCGGACGAACGGAAGTCGCGCTCATGATGTCTTCAACCGCGACTCCTCGAACCAGTAGCGCGTCTCCGACCAGCGAGCGATGGCAGCGCCACGGCACCGCTTCCGCGCACATGATGACGGTGCGCTTCGCCTTCGCAAGATCGACGAGTCGGTCCATGCCCTGCGCGAATTCAGCGGTCGCCATGTAGTCGGCGTAGCCGCGAAACGAAGCATTTCGCCAACCCGTGTTGACGGAATCCTTCTTCGCATGCCGCAACCCGCCCAGCGTTTTCAAGTGAACGTACGCAATTCCCTGCTTGTTCAGGGCGCTCGCCAGCGCCTCCGAATTAAACTGCGGCAC
>JAFAZL010000842.1 GCA_019239815.1 Acidobacteriota bacterium | reverse complement strand
GTTTTGCTCTGGCTTATGCCGTTTGGGCCTATGCGGCGGACCGCAGCCAGCCCGTTCCCGAAGCGGTGAAGAAAGCCAAGGCTCTGGCTGCAACCGCTCCCGAAGACGAGCAACTGCTGGTCAGCTGGTTCGTCGACATTGAAGAAGGCAACAATCTGGCGGCGATCAACGCTATGAACGATTTGCTTGCCCGCTTCCCCACCAACACACACATCCTCTATCTCACGTCCGAGTGGCTGTATTTTCAGCAGGACTATCAGCGCTCGCAGCGAGGGATGCGCCGGATTCTGGACATCGATCCTAACTTCCCGCCTGCCCTGAACATGCTCGGCTATTCGTTCGTTGAGGGTGGCGATCCAAATCCCGACAAGGCACTGAACTTGTTGCAGCGCTATGCTTCGCTCAAGCCCAACGATCCGAATCCGCAGGACTCGCTCGGCGAAGTTTCCCGCTACATCGGAGACGATCAGGCATCGATCGAGCATTACTCGGCTGCATTGAAAATCAGCTCGACGTACTTCACATCGAAGGTGGGAATCGCTGACACCCGAACTCTGATGGGTGACTTCGCCGGCGCTCGCGCCCAATACGACAAGGCCATCGCTACCGCTACGACCACACGCGACCGTTTGGCGACTCAGTTCCAGAAGACCCTCGTCTATTTCTGGGAGGGCCAGCCCGATCCAGGACGCAAAGCTCTGGCTGCGCTTCTCGAACAGGCCCGCCGTCAGAAAGAACCCTACACGGAATTCGAAGCCTCTCTCGCACTAGCCCAGCTCAACGACAACTACGCAAACTCTATGGATGTCCTTCACGCTACCGAACAGGTGCTCGAGAAACCGGTCGTGAATATGTCGGAGCCCGACCGCAACGCGTATCTGGGTGTCACGCTTCGCGAAGAAGCCCGTCTCTCGGCTTTGAATGGAAAGCCCGAAGTCGCGCAGGAGGCGATTTCGAAGCTGGAACGCTACGCCGCCATCACGCGTGACCTCGTCATCGAAAACAACTACGAATCAGCCCGCGGCTTCGCACTTTTCGCGCAGGGCGACTACGCCAACGCGGTGGACGAACTCACGACGGATCCGCATTCGCCCCTCGCGCTGCAGCAACTCGCTGCCGGCTACGACAAACTGAACGCCGCCGCCGAAGCTCAGACTATTCGAACGCGCTTGAAGTATCAGCGAGCTCCGACCGTCGAATGGTATCTCGTAACTCATCCGGCTTCCGCCGCGAAATCTCCAGCGGCAACGACGGCCGCCGACACGGAGTAAAGATTCCGCAAAAAGTGAGAGGGCGCAGATTTCTCTGCGCCCTCTTTTCTTTTCTAGTTCGCGCGTTTCGGTCTGGTTAGAACTTCTGCTTTCCAAATGTCAGCCGCAAGCCGGTCGACAGCAACAGATCGTTCCCTTTCAAGCCCGGCAGCGGGTTGCTGATGTAGATGTCGCTGAACGTGATCTGCCAGCTGAGGAACGACTTCAGTTTTGTGGCTGACGTCGCGTTGAATTGGAAGCGATAGTCTCCGGTGTTGCTGACGTTCGGGTAGAACGTCGCGGTTTCGGTGACTGTCGTTCGGCCATTGAGCTTCGTATCGTATTCTTCGCCGAAAAGAACCTCGCCCGTCTTTCGTGTCACGCTCGTCGGCGCGGTCGGCGGATTCGGAGAGAAATATTCCTGCTCGAAGTCGCCGCCGGCGAATACGTCGAACGTCGTATTTTCGTTCTTGATGAGGTGGTAGCCGCCGCCACCACCGATCACGTTTCGCAGATCGAGGTGTTGGAATTCGTCGTAGAGATTGTCGGTGAAACCAAAGACGAAGAACTTATCGCTTACGTTCAGATCTCCGCGGATGCCGCCCTGTATTGCGTGAGCGGTAGTCCGGCTTGGAGGCGTGGTGTTGTCGGTAGCATACACCGCTGTCGTGTAAACCGAGATCTTGTCGCGATCGGTCTGCCGAACAGCCTTGCCGGCCAACGTGAAGTTCAGCGTGGACGAGTTTCCTCGCGTAACGCTCAAACCGGTGTCGAACAGGCCGCTCCAGAAATCGGTAAGCCGCGGGTGCTGCAGACGGTAGGCGGTCTCGTCGTAGGTTTTCTGTTCCTTATCGTTGCGAACGGCAACGATCGCGTCTTTCGACGTCGCGACTTCGCCGGTCGTCGTCGTTGCTACATCAAACTTGTCGTTGGTTGTCGTTACGGGGCCGACGATCGTCTGCCCATCCTTCAGTTGCAGGTGCAGCGGCTCACCCGAAACGACGGACGCCACTGAGTCCCAAAGCACTGGAATATCTCCGGCGAAATCGGTCTTGACCACCAAAACCGTCTTCGTTTTGTCGTCCGCTTTCACATCCGTCTTAACGATAGTTCCCGTAATCCGATCCCCATTTTTGAGTACAACTTGATCGGCCCGCGCGCTTACCCCCAGTAAGCACAAAGCCACGAAGATGAAGACACTTCGACGCACAGTGGTTCTCCTTATTTTTTGGTAGTTGCTTGATCTAAAGCAGGTTTCGACGAACCCCTACTTGCACATTTCGTCCTGACAGATTCTCAGGACTGCGGATTGATACGCTGAGTCTGGGCTCAGCGGCGCGTTCAACGCTGTGACACACATCACTGACCCCTTTTCAACAACAAAGGAGCGCATATATCGTACCGAATTTCTCGATGTCGTCTATCGGAATCTACATTCCAAAACAAGTATTTTACCGGCAAGAATCATCGCCATGCGACGTTCATGTATACTTCCGACTCGCAAGTTGACACGGTTTTTGGCTATCTCAACACCACTTTTCGGAGAATGATCGTGCGGATTCGCCTACTCGTTGCGTTGTCGCTCTTGTCTGTCGCGGGGCTGTGCGGGTGTTCGCAGCCCGCACCAAAACAGGCGGCGCCTGTGACGACGCCGACCTCGACTGCGCGACCCACGATCGTCTTCATGACTGACTTCGGAGTTGCCAATGACGCCGTGGCCATCTGCCGCGCGGTCATTTGGGGAATCGCGCCCGACGTGCGTCTCACCGACATCACGCATCAGGTCACACCGTTCTCGATCGAAGAAGGCTCGCGATTTTTGTTCGGTGTAACTCCCTACTATCCCGCGAACACAGTTTTCCTCATCGTCGTTGATCCCGGCGTCGGCACCTCGCGCAAAGCCATCATCGCGAAATCGAAAAAGAGACAATACTTCGTCGCTCCCGACAACGGTGTGCTCACGCCCGTGCTCGATCGCGACGGCTTCGACTCCGCCCGCGAAATCACCAACCCGAACTGGATGATCCAGGCCGCCGTCTCTTCGACTTTCCACGGCCGCGACATCTTCTCGCCCGCCGCCGCCCACCTCGCCGCAGGCTGGGACTACAATCTGGTAGGTCCAGTCGTTCCTCAGCTCGTCCGACTCACGACAAAATCCGCTGTCGTCAGCGACAAAGGCATTACCGGCGACCTCATTGGCCTCGACGATCCCTTCGGCTCTCTCATCACCGACATCACGCGCGACGATTTTATGAAGCTCGGCTATGTCGTCGGCGACAAAGTGCCAGTCGAAATTAACAAGAAAGCCGTCACACTGCCATACGGCAAGACGTTCATGGACGTTCCCGTCGGTGATCCGCTTCTCTACATCGACTCTCGCGGGCGAGTGGGCATCGCCATCAACCAGGGCAATTACGCGAAAAAATTCAACGTGGAAGTCCCCGGCACAATCCACATCCCAACCAAGCACACGCCGATCACCACGCCAAAACCCGGCAAGCACAAGTAGCAACATCGAGTCCCTGAAGAAGCTAGCGAAGTAGCGAGCAAATCCGCCCGCCCGAGTCGTGAGCGTGGGTCGATCCTCACCTTCTCTCGATGCGTGCGGAGACTTGAGCTTCCGCGGCGATTTGACATGAAGCCCGAAGTATGGTATAATTTAGTAACGGAGCTTCGTGTAGTAAACCTTTTGGATCGGCTGTAAGCGGGGATCATGGCGCAGCGACCCGTTCAAAAGGGATACGTCGTAGTGTGCAAACGAGATCGGCACAAAAACAGCCTTGAGAGGATAAAAATGCAAATCGCGACGAAACAAGTAGCTCACAAAGACGCCGACACAAACCTGAACGGCATCTTCTTCTGGGACGAATCCCACTCCACCAAACGCCCCGGCATCCTGGTCGTTCACGGCGGCGCTGGCCTCGACGACCACGCCAAAAATCGCGCCCGCCGCTTCGCCGAACTCGGCTACATCGCCTTCGCCTGCGACATGTACGGCGAAGGCGTCGCCGGCAGCCGCGGGCGCATCATGGCCCGCATCAACGAACTGCGCGTCGAACCCGACCGCCTCCCCCGCCGCGCAAACGCAGGAATCGACGTCCTGCGCTCTCACCCCCTCACCGACGGCCGCATCGCCGCCGTCGGCTACTGCTTCGGCGGCATGACCGTCCTCGAACTCGCTCGCAGCGGCGCGCCGATCTCTGGCGTCATCAGCGTCCACGGCAGCCTCGACACCAAACGCCCCGCCTCGCCCGACGGCATCCAAGCCAAAATCCTCATTCTCCACGGCGCACTCGACCCACACGTCCCGCTCACCCAAGTCACCGCCTTCGCCGACGAAATGAAGTCCGCCAACGCCGACTGGCAGCTCGTCATTTACGGCCAAGCAATGCACGGCTTCACCCACGAAGACAAATGGAACGTCCCCGGTGTCGCCTACCACGCCCCCAGCGACACTCGCTCCTGGCGCGCCATCGAATCCTTCCTCACCGAAATCTTCGCCACGTAACCCACCTGACTCCGTACACTTAGCGTTCAGGGATGAGGCTGATCCCAGGCCAGCCTCAATTCCCCAACATTTCCATGTAACCTTTCCCCGGCCACCCAGTATTCATGTTCGCAAAGCCGATTCCGGCTGCGCAGAAAGTAATGATCGAGACCGCCACCGAATGAACTCGGCTCCCGACGAGGACGTGATGCTCCAGGTACGCAACGGCGAAGTCCAGATGCTGGGCGTGTTGTTTGACCGCTATCAAGCCCCGCTATTCAACTTCTACTCAAAAATGACGCAAGACAGCACCGTCAGCGAAGACCTCGTCCAGGAAGTTTTCCTCCGCATCCTGCGTTATCGCCAGACATATCGCCAAGGCACTCCATTTCGCGCCTCGATGTATCAGATCGCGCGCAACACGCGCATCGACCAGGTCCGCAAAGTTCGCCCCGAATCGCCGCTCACAACGGAGCCACTCGCTCCAACTCGCGCGAGCGACGACGCCGAGCGCCACCAGGAATCGCAGCTCCTCCAGCGCGCACTAATGCAACTCCCCGAAGACAAGCGCGAAATTCTCGTTCTCAGCCGCTTCCAGGAATTGAAGTACGACGAAATCGCGCGCCTCCTCGGGTGCGAGACAAACACCGTCAAAGTCCGCGTCCATCGCGCGCTGCAACAACTTCGCGAAGTTTACCTGGGCCTCGAAAACAATCCGGCGCAGCAAAGGCAAAATCCCCGCCGCGCATCAACAGATTCCGTGCCTCCGACCGGAAGGGTGCAATGAACAAACTCAACTGCGAACAAATGGAGCAACTGCTCCCCGATTATTTGCAAGGCACGCTCTCGCCGGCGCAATCCGCCGAAGTCGAACTGCATTGCGACCATTGCGCAAATTGCGCGCAGGACATCGTGATGTGGAAGAAACTCGCGCTGCTCCCCGAAGAGAAGCCCAGCGCCGAATCACGCGAACGCTTTGACGCGATGCTCAACTCATATTCAGCAACCGCCGCTAAAGCCACGTCAGCCTCCAAATCGAACGCACAACCAACGCGACAACTCGAAACGCCAAAGCCGTCCTGGAATTTCTTCGAATGGCTCCGCTCCCCCTTTGGCGCCGTCGCCTGGAGCGCCGCGCTTCTTCTCATCGGACTTTTCGTCGGCACGCAATTCAGCAATCGCACGAAGCCTGCGCAGAGCGACGAAATCGCCTCGCTCCACGCCGAAGTCACCAGCATGCGCCAGCTCGTCGCGCTCTCCATGCTCCAGCAGCAATCCGCCAGCGAGCGCCTCCAAGGCGTGAGCTGGAGCACCCGCGAAGATCATCTCGACCCGCAAGTGCAATCCGCGCTGCTCCGCACGCTGCGTTACGACGGCAGCGTCGATGTCCGACTCGCCGCGCTCGACGCCCTCAGCCGCCACGCCGCCCAGCCGCAAGTGCGCAAAGGCGTTCTCGAAGCATTGCAGGAACAGCAATCGCCGCTCGTGCAGGTCGCGCTAATCGATCAGCTCACCGAATGGCGCGACCCCGACGTGGCAAAGCAACTCCGCACGCTCGAGCAAACGCCAAATCTGAATCCGGCCGTCAAGCAGCGCGCCGAGTGGGCCCTGGCGAAGCTACAGGAATCGACACAGTAACCGGTCGCAACCGTCGGTGATCGCCAGCCGATCACCACAGCGCCAGAAGTGTGTTCCGAGGAACCGAGTTTCGAGTTTCGGATTTCGAGTTTCAAATTTGGAGGGGGAACAATGAACCAAACGAGATTTAATCGAATTCTCGCAATCTACATCGCCGGCCTTGCGCTGATCGGTCTTTATTTCGCAATGCACTACCGCGCTCGCGTCGCGCAATCGACGAAGAAAGCCGTCTCCTTCGTCTCGCACGCTATCGAGATTCGCAAAGCCTACGCCGCCGTCCTTGACGAGGACGAATCACGCCTTCCCGTCCACGATCATCAAATGATCCAAAAATCTTTTTCGCTCACCGGCAGCGAACACCGCTCCGTCGAAGTCGACAACATCTTCGGCTCGATCGAAGTCGTCGGCGGCTCCGGCAATCAGGTCGAACTGGTCGTCGACGAAAACACGCGCGCCGAATCGAAAGAGGCGCTGGCGCTCGCGCACAAGGAAGTCAATCTCGACATCACCCAGCCCGACGGCGGCCTCAAGCTCTACGTCGACGGACCATTCCGCTGCAATTGCGACGACGGCTGCCGCGGCCAGCGCCGTCGCCACGAAGACGGCTACATCGTCAAAATGGATTTCGTCCTCCACGTCCCAAGTGACGTCAGCGTCGACGTCCGCACCGTCAACGAAGGCCGCGTCGTCGTCCGCAACGTCGACGGCAATTTCATGGCGCGCAACGTCAATGGTGACATCGAGCTAGACAGCATGGGCGGCTCCGGCCTCGCGCACACCGTGAACGGCCCCGTCAAAGTCAGCTTCAAGCGCAATCCGCAGGAAAATTCCAGCTTTCAGTCCGTCAACGGCAATATCGACCTCTTCTTCGCGCGCGGCCTCTCCGCCGATTTCCGCTTCAAAACATTCAACGGCGGCATCTACAGCGATTTTCCCGTCACCACGATGCCGCTTCACGCCCCCACGCGAGAAGAACACGGCGGCAAAGTCGTCTTCCGCGCCGATCGCTTCACCGCCGCTCGCATCAGCAACGGCGGCCCCGAGATCAAGATCGAAAATCTGAATGGAGACATCCGCATCCTCGAAAACCATGAATAACCCGACGACACACAACGCAACGACGCACGAAAAAATTGAAGGAATTGAAAATCCAATGAGAGAGAAAGTCGAGAAGATTATGGACACACAGACGATGGGCGGTGCAGTTGGCAGTTCGAATCGGAAGCTTCTGAAAGGCTATGCGATCTGCGCATTCTTGGCCCTCGCACTGAGCGCTCCACACGCTCGCGGCGCCGCTCCGAACAGCACGAACACTGCGAGTACATCCGCTGAAGAGCAACAAAGTAAGCAGCGTTCTGGTGATCGCGTCGTGGTCACGCTCAGCGACCCATCGCGCCCGGCCCGCGTCAAAGCATCCCTCATCAACGGCGGCATCACCGTGAAGGTTCACGACGGCAAAGACATCATCGTCGAAGCCCATCTCCGCGGTCGCGAAGACTCCGAAGACGAGGATCGCCCCGGTCCCAAACGCCTCGCCATCGCCACCACCGGCCTGAACGTTGAAGAAGAAAACAATGAGGTAAACATCGGCACAGATGCTTTGATGCGGACGATTGATCTCGTGATCCAGGTGCCGGTCCACACCTCACTGCACTTGCGCGCGATTAACAATGGCGACATCGTGGTGTCCGGCGTGGATGGCGAACTCGACGTCGATGACGTGAATGGTTCTGTCACTCTCAACAATATTGCCGGCAGCGCCGTTGCCCATGCCCTCAACGGCAAACTCATCGCTTCGTTCACACGCGTCAACCAAAAGCCGATGGCCTTCAGTTCGCTCAACGGCGACATCGATGTCACCTTCCCCGCCGACCTCAAAGCCAACGTCAGTCTCCGCTCCGACAACGGCGACGTCTTCAGCGATTTCGACGTGAACATGACTCCGCAATCATCGCAGCCTGTCGTCGAAGACGGCCGAAACCACGGCGGAAAATACAAGGTGAAGATCGATAAGACCGTTCGCGGCAGCATCAATGGGGGCGGGCCCGAACTGCAGTTCACCAACTTCAATGGTCAGATCTATATCCGCAAGGCCGGCGCTAAATAGGCCAGGGACTGAAAGCAAGAAAAGGGCGCGACTTGTCGCGCCCTTTTTGTTTGTCGTCGAGTCTTTACGCTTCGTTTCGGCTCCCCGCGTCAGAGCCATGTTGCTTAACCATTTTGTTGTAAATCCCGAGCAGCAAAAATGGCGCGGCCCACTGCCCCACGAATAGCGCCCAATCCTGCTTTCCCGCTGCACGAAACGCCGCCGATGCCGCGATGGATCCCCCTGCTAGTGCCAAGTACGTCGACGATGGAAACTTAGAAGTTTGTGACTCAATGCTGGCGGTGAGATTGTCTTCTCGCGCACCCGAAATCCTCTTATCCGTCATAGTGTTCTCCCGATGTCCGTGAGATATTCGACTTCGTCCGCAGAGTAGGAACTCCTGCACCAACGGCCTATCAAGAGAAAGGTGTAGCCAAGCAAATGAAAACGTTCAACCAAGCTGACACTGCGAAAAATACGTGAGCGACCATTCGAATCGTTCGGAAAATTAAAAAGGAAGAAACAAACAGGAATTGGCGATCTTTGATATCAGGAACGCCCTTATTGCACTTCGACGTCGCGAAAGCCCAAACCCCGCAACAATCCCGCAATCGTAGCCCGGCCGTTATCCGCCGCCGTCTTCAAGATCCCGTCCTGCTCCGCAGCTTCCGTAAGCTGCCGCTCTGCTTCTTGTCGCACTTCTGTTTCGAGAAACGGATCAGTAGACGAAAGCAACCCCGTCTCGCGCGAATAAACCTTCGTCTTCGAATTATCGAGATTTGTAGTGAAGATTTCCGCCGCCGGCAGCTTGATCGAAACTTTATCCCCGGTCACGGTCACATCGCCAGTCAACACACCACCCAATGAAATGCCCGCGATCACTTCCCCGTGCACAACCAGCAGCAGCCGATCGCCCACCAAAAACTTCGGCAAATACGGATTCGAATGCTCACCCGAAATAATCTTGTCCATCGTGTAATTCACGGTCTCAAGGCGTTGCAACTGTTGAACCTGCCGCACCACGGTTGGCTGATCGACATTGATCGTTGCAGGCTTGTTTACATCTCGCAGTGCCGAAAGCACGCGCAACACACCGAGCCCAGTCGTCACCCAGACGAAACCCCCGATCAAGATGACGGCAAGCGCCGCGCCTAGCAGGACGCCCAGAATCCAAGCGCCCGTGGATCGACGCGGCGGTGGCAGCTCAGGCAGTGGCGGAAGCGGCTCAAGAAAAACGGGTTCGGTGGTGAAACTCATGGTGTTGCCAATTCGATGCAGCCGACAACCGTGCTGTTTGCGCACCGTTGAGCGGGTGCCGCACCCTGGTTATAGGAGGGTGCGGACTTTCCGATCCTTACTCGAATCGTTCTGCGCAACCACTCTGGCTGCCTCTTCGACTTTCA
>JAFAZL010000841.1 GCA_019239815.1 Acidobacteriota bacterium | reverse complement strand
TTGCTCGCGGCGATGGAAGAGCATCCGCTCGACGACGTCGCGCAAATGCTCGGCCTGCCTATCGGCACCGTGAAGTCGCGCCTTTTTGCAGCAAAAAAGCAGTTAGCGGAGAAGTTGCAATGCTATGTGAAGAATACAAACCCGCGCTGATCGAAGCCGCCATAAGCGGCGCCCAACTCGCGCCCGCGATTCGCACGCACGTGGTAGGTTGCCCGTTGTGCGCCGCCGAATTGGCCCAGCAGCGCTCGCTCGTTGCCGCAATCAACGCCAATCTCCACCGCCAAATGAACGCACCGGTTCCAGCCGCAATGCTCCAGCGCTTCGAAGCGCATTTAGCCCAGCACCCCCAGCCAAAGCGCGCTCCACGCTTCGCCCAAGTCTTCGCTGGCGCGCTCGCGACGCTCGCCTTCGCGGCGATAATTGTCCTGCTGCTCCCTCGACACAGATCGCCAGGCAACAACACCAAGCTGGTCGCCCCGCAACCCACGGAAAACGGCGTGTACGAACCACGGGTCGTTAGGGAAACTCCGTCGAATGCGACAGTGTCGTTGGGTCATCAACCAAAGCCCCCAAGTCACGCTCTAACGCGCTTCGTTCTCGCTTCGGCGGCAGCATCGCCACATCCCGAACCCGAAGTCATCGTTCCGCCAGACGAACGCATTGCCATGGAGCATTTCATTGCCGACCTGCATGGAGATGGAGAGATTGCGTTGGCCCGCGCCAAGCGAATCACCGAGCAACGGGAGCAAGCGATTGTGCCAGTCGATGCGCCGGATATTCAGATCGCGGCTTTGAAGGTACAGCCGATTCGGCAGACGGACATGGGTAGCGACAAGTGAAAATGATCGAATTTGTTCGAGTTCAACGGAGGAAATCACAAATGAAAAGTGTGAAGACAGCAGTTCTGTTCCTGGCCGCTTCATCTTTCCTGGTGCCGCCGCTGCGTGCGCAAGACAAACCTAAGGGTGAAGAAAAAACGGTTCACGCGACCCAAGTGAAGGTCCAGATTGTATTCACGGAGTTCGAAGGCGATAAGAAAATCAAAAGCATGCCTTACGCGTCCATATTTGCGGCGACGGGACAGGCCCCGGATTCAATGAAGCTGCGAATCGGGAGTCGCGTTCCGCTATTCACCGGCAAGGACGGCGGCCTGCAGTATATCGATGTTGGAACGAATCTCGACTGTACAGCGGATCGTCTCGACGAAGGGAAATTTGGGCTGAGAATCGCGCTGGAGAGGTCATGGATTCAGGGCGACGTTCCAATTCCAATCGATTCTACGACCCAAGCGCAAACTGGAGCTGCGGACAATCACTTCAAGGAGCCGGTCATTGGTCAATATAAGACGACTGAATATCTGATCGCGCGCGATGGTCAAACGATCGAGACGACGGTAGCGACTGATCCGCTGAATGGTAGGCTATTGAAGATCGAGCTGACGCTGAATGTCTTGAAGTAAGGCGAGATTGAAAATAAATGCCGGGTGCCGCACCCTCTTGACTCTAAGAGGGTGCGGATTTTTCCGCACTATTCAGTTAGGCTCATCCATCTCGAGTAATCCACTCCGCGTCTCAGCGCCCTCCGAGTCTCTGCGTTAGACTCTCCCTCTCTCCGCCTACAAAATCGCCGCCAGCGCATCTCCCAAACTCTCGTGCTGAAACCCAAATCCGAGCTGCTTCAGCCTCCCCGGCAAAACTCGTTCGCTCACGAGCAACATTTCGTTGGCCATTTCTTCGCCCATCGCCATTTTTAGCGCGAACGCGGGAGCTGTGAAGATTCCGGGACGGTGCAGCGCACGAGCGAGCTCTTGAGTAAATTCGGTGTTTCGCACCGGCTTCGGCGACACCACATTCACTACGCCGCTCACCGCATCGTTCTCCAACGCCCACCGAATCACGCCAATGACATCCTCCAGCGTGATCCATGACATCCACTGCCGCCCCGACCCCAACTTCCCGCCCACAAAAAATTTGAACGGCTTCATCATCTGCGGTAACGCGCCGCCCTGCTTCGCCAGAATAATTCCAAATCGTGTCAGCACCACGCGCATGCCGAGCGCTTCCGCCTTCCGCGCCTCGGCTTCCCAGTCCAGCGACACCTTCGGCAAGAATCCTTGGCCCGGCGTGCTCTCCTCCGTCAGCGTCTCGTCGCCACGATTGCCGTAAAATCCAACCGCCGAGGCCGACACCAGCACCTTCGGCCGCGCCTTCAATTTCGCCAGCGCGTTCACCAGCGCCATGGTCGTCTTCACGCGGCTCGACCGCAGCACCATCTTTCTTTGCTGCGTCCATTTGCCATCGGCTACCGACGCGCCCGCCAGATTCACCACCGCTTCCGCACCGGCAATCGTCCCCTGCGAATCCGCCAGTGACAGCCCGTCCGACGCCTCCGGATCCCAAGGCACATCCACGACGTTCGGATTCGTCGATGGCGCGGTGCTGTCTTTCTTATGTGCACCCTTTTTCGGCGCCACGCTTTCGCGCCGCACCAGCCGGCAAACGGAATGCCCATCCCGCACGAGCGACTTGATCAGGGCCGTCCCCACCAGTCCTGTAGCACCTGTAATCAGAACCTTCATGCTCTCTCCTGAATCCGCACTGTGCGCCAGTGCGGATTCACCCCGAGGGCCTCACCCGAGGGGTAAACGCCTGACGCCCGCACAATCAATCCCGGTACGTCCGAATCACGAAGACACCCTGCACACTCCCATGCCTCGAAACCTAAGTACGTCAACCGGCTCAATCTGGTTCCCCGAGTCGGGCGATTGATCTGCGATGCCGCAACTAACGGCGAACCTTCGGGTTCCACCCTCAGGTCCTACCATGCTCGAACCCACTACACCCGCTGCGCTGGCCGCAATTCCGCCCAGGCGCTACAATTCCCACGTGCCTGCCGAAGACACCAATGCCATGCGCCTGAATGTGCTCTTTTTTGGACGATTGAAGGACGCCATTGGTCACGGCCAAGAGTCCATCGAAATTCCAACGGATTCCCGTATCGAAGACCTTTTCGCTCACTGCGTAGCCCGCTACCCTGAGTTGGCGGCACATCGAAAGGCCATGGCCGTGTCGCGCAATCGTGAATTTACCGCCTGGACGACCGCGCTTGAGCCGGGCGACGAAGTCGCTTTCCTGCCGCCGGTTAGCGGCGGCTGAGCGCCGCGATACGAACCCACCACATGCCTCCCCCCTCAACGAAGGATCTCATCCAACTTGGCCGCGACCCGATCGATCCGGCCGCGCTTGTCCGTCATGTCCGCACCGATTCCGACGGCGCCGTCGTCACATTCGATGGCTGCGTCCGCGATAATTCCCACGGCCGTCGTACGATCTACCTCGACTACGAAGCCTACGAAGCCATGGCGTTGAATAAGCTCCACGATTTGAGCGCCGAGATTCACACGAAGTTCGCGATCGACCGCGTTGCCATCGCCCATCGTCTCGGCCGGCTTGAAATCGGCGAGACCAGCGTGTTCATTGCCGTCAGCGCGCCTCACCGCGCTGCCGCGTTCGAGGCCTGCCGCTATGCCATCGATACCCTGAAGCGCACCGTGCCCATCTGGAAGAAAGAATATTTCGCCGATGGCGCTGTCTGGGCCGACGGCGAGCTTCCGCCTCCTCCATCCGATGCCGCGACTACTGGTGCAACGGCCTCGGCTACACGGATTACGAAACCTGCATCCTAATATCCCAATGGTGCTAACCCCACGCCACGATCAACAAAATTGGCCAACGACGACGGCTCGATCTCATCGCTCAGGTCTACATAGGCGATTGCTTCACCGCGACCGGACCTTGGCTTTATTTTTTGCTTTTGTTTGTTGCGCCACCGCATTCATCGCACGCGGCGCGAGACCCCAAGATAGTTCTCAGCCGACACTGACTCCTCCGCCTCAACAAACCGATCGCCCGCCCTGGGCGCGCAAGAACAAGAACGGCTCGAATAGCGGCAACTCCGATTCGCCAAAAAATACGAACACCACGGCAAGCTCGACTCCATCGACCGATCCGCCGCCGATCGTGCAGCCGATTCCCGCCGACGATCCACCTGCAGGGCAACAGCAACGCGGCCGCATTCGCGTTAACGTGCAGCTGGTCAACGTTTTGACCAGCGTGCTCGACGAACACAATCGACCCGCCATCGATATTCCGCGCGAGTCATTTCACATTTTTGAGGAAGGCGTCGAACAAAAAATCGAAGTCTTCGAATCCGAAACGCAGCAGCCGCTCGATCTCGCTCTGATGGTCGATGCGAGCCTCAGCGCGCACAAAGAAATACTCTTTGAGCAGGAAGCCGCAGGACGTTTCATCCGCCAGATTCTGCACCCCGGCGATCGCCTCGCCGTCTACAGCGTTGGCGAGGATATCGTTCAGCTCGCAGGTTTCAGCGACAACATCGGCACGCTTGAGTCTGCGGTGCACAAAATGCCCGCTGGCTCAGGCACGTCGCTCTATGACGCGATCCTGCTCGGCTCACGCCAGCTCGAACGCCGCGGAGAGGATCGGCGGCGTGTGATCATTCTCGTTACCGACGCGGGCGAGACCACGAGCTATACCGATTTCGACGCCGCGCGCAAAGCCGCCGTGAAATCCGGCGCTCTCCTCTATACGATCGTCGTGCGTCCCGTGAAAAACGAAAGCGGCCGCAACACCGCCGGCGAACACGCGCTCGACACCATCACCGACACGATGGGTGGCGCGATGTTTTATCCCGACCAGATTCAGGAACTCGACAGTATCTTCGATCGCATCAATCGCGAGCTGCGCACGCAGTATCGCCTCGGCTACTACCCCGAACCGCGCGGCCCCGCGAATACCTACCGCACCATCGCGGTCAAAGTCGACGGCAACTATCAGGTCCGCCACCGCAAGACCTATCTCACCGGCCCGCAGTAGCACGCTTTTTTGTTGACCTTCTGCCTTATACTCCGTCCAACGCACCAGCAATCAACTTTACGGGGTGGAAAATGAAACGTACGATGGTTTTTGTCACCGTCCTCGCAGTGTTCTGCGCATCCGCGCTCGCGCAAGAAAAGGAAAAGAAACCCGTGACCCTCCGCAGCATACTTCTCGAACAACTCCAGACGAATCATAAAAAACAGGACTGGTTTGTGCCGGCGAGCCTCGCCGTTGATGGACTCACCGCCGAGCAAGCCTCGTGGAAAGACAACACTGGCAATCACTCCATCGGCCAGCTCGCCTATCACATGGCCTTCTGGAACGAGGAATCGCTGGCCAGAATCAAGGGCGAGCAGCCCGCAAACGCCGACGACAACGAAAAGACCTTCAACAGTTTCGATGCGAAGGCTTGGGCTGAAACTGTGGCTCAGCTCGACAAGGTTATGACCGATCTTGAGCACTGGGTCGAAACTGCTGACGAAGCGGCGCTCGAGAAAAATGCGTCGCGTATCGCGCACGTCTGCGCGCACAACGCGTATCACACTGGACAGATCCTCTACATTCGCCGCGCAAAAGGCTGGTGGGATCCCGCCAAAGGCGTGAAGTAGCGCGCAGCTAATTTGAAAGCCCAGGGCACGCTGCGATCGCGGATCGATACGAAGGCACAGATCGAGATCGCAGCGAGCGATTCAGCACACTACCGGTAGCGCCGGTTCACACTGACGGACGCGATGCGAACGGAAGTGCATCTTGCCGGCGTTTTTGTTTTGCAGTTCCTGCCTTCGTCGCACGGTGTACAATCGCAACCGTTCGAGAACTTAACGAAGGGAATTGAGATTGTTTTCGCGCGGCACTATTCAAGCCAATGAACAAACGCACATTCCTGAAACTTGGTTCGGCGGTTGCGGCGACTCCTGTTCTTTCTCCACTCTTGAGCTGGGCCGCGGGTGAAAAGCTGAAGAACTGGGCGGGTAATTTCGAGTTCAGCACCGAAGACGTCACGCCGGCGAAATCGCTGGAGCAGGTTCAGCAGTACGTGAAGTCGCACGAAAAAATGAAGGCGCTCGGAACGCGCCACTGCTTCAATCAGATCGCAAACAGCACGCATGCGCTTCTCGAAATGAAACCGCTCGATCACGCGATTTCGATCGATGAAAACGAGCGCACCGTTACGATCGAACCGGGGATGAGTTACGGGCAGCTTGCGCCGTATCTCAATTCCAAAGGCTGGGCGCTGCACAATCTCGCTTCGCTCCCGCACATCTCCGTTGCCGGTTCGTGTGCAACGGCCACGCACGGCTCGGGCGACAACAATCCGAACCTTTCTTCGGCAGTCGCCGCACTGGAAATGGTGACGGCGT
>JAFAZL010000760.1 GCA_019239815.1 Acidobacteriota bacterium | reverse complement strand
GGCTCGTAGAACTGCGCGATGCCCGCGCAGATCTGGCGGATTTCGGTGCCGATGTCGACGGTGAGTTTTAAAAGTTTGTCGGCGCCGACGATACGCTCGGCGGTCTTGATCTGGCCGACGCGCATCTCGACTTTAGCGAAGTCTTCGATGCCGATGCGCTGCACACCTTCAGGCGCAGCTGCCGCTCCTGCGGCTCCGGCTGGAGCTGCTGCGGGCGTTGGCGCTGCGGTTGGTGGCGGCGCTTTCTGTGCTTCGTTCTCCATTGCTTCCATCCTCTCTATGGCTTCCGCTTTGTCGATGCGCGGGAATAACGGTTGAGACGCGCCTAGCTGTGTGCCGGGCTTGAGTTGTCCCCAGCTTAGGCTTTCTAGATTCACGCTACCTAGCGACGTTTGTTGGCCTAGGAGCGCCCACACTTTTACGGTGCTTTCCGGCAGCACCGGATAGACGAGCGCTGTGACGATGCGCAGCACTTCGGCCGTCGTTGCGAGAATCGCGTCGCGGCGTTCTCTGTCGGCTTCTTTCAGTGCCCATGGCTGCTCGGTGGTCAGATATTTGTCGGTGGCGGAAATCAGCGCCCAGATTTGTTCGAGCGCGCGAGAGAAGCCGAGCGCATTGTATTGCTCGAGGACTTCCGCGATCGTCTTTTGCGCGTGCTGCGCAAGAGCTTGGTCCTGCGGCTTGAGATCGTTGACGCGCGGAATTCTTCCGCCGCAGTCTTTCGTGATCATCGCGGCGGTGCGGCTGGCGAGATTGCCGAGTCCGTTGGCGAGATCGGAGTTGTAACGCTGGACAAGCGCGTCGTAGCTGAAGTTGCCGTCCTGGCCGAAGACCGTTTCGCGCAGCAGGTAGTAGCGCAGCGCGTCGAGCCCGAGGACGTGCACGATCGGGCGCGGGCGCACAACATTGCCGAGCGACTTGCTCATCTTGGCGCTGTCCATCAGGAGCCAGCCGTGTGCCCAGATTTGTTTGGGCAACGGAAGCTGCGCGGCCATCAGGAATGCAGGCCAGTAGACGGCGTGGAAGCGGATGATTTCTTTGCCGACAAGATGCAGATCGGCGGGCCAGAACCCGCGGCGCTCGAAGTCGGGGCCGCCGACGGCGCTGAGGTATGCGGTGAGGGCATCGAACCACACGTAGAAGACGTGCGGTTCTTCGCCAGGAACTGGTATGCCCCAGCGAATCGAGGTGCGCGTAATGCTGAGATCGCGCAGGCCACCTTCGACGAACGCGAGGACTTCATTGCGGCGCGCTTCGGGCTGAATGAAGTCGGGATTCTTTTTGTAGAAATCGAGCAGGACGTTTTGAAACGCCGAGAGCTTGAAGAAATAGTTGTCTTCGGTGACGGTTTCGGTCGGGCGGCCGCACTCGGGGCAAGGCTCGCCGGGTTTCACGTCTACGTAGGCGTTGTCGAAAATGCAGTATTGACCGGTGTAGTGGCCGGGATAGATGTAGCCGTTCTCGCGGCAGAGTTTGAAGAGCCACTGCACGGTGCGCGCGTGGCGGAGTTCGGTGGTGCGAATGAATTCGTCGCCCTGGATGCCAAATTCGTCCCAGATGGCTTTCCACTCGGCGGCCATTTTCGCAACGAACTCGGATTCGGGCACGCCAGCTTTTTTGGCGCTGCGTTCGACGTTGACGCCGTGCTCGTCGGTGCCGGTGGTGAGGACTACTTCATAGCCGAGCATGCGCTTGTAGCGGCGAATGGCGTCGCACACTATCGTCGAGTAAGTGTGGCCAATGTGCGGGAGGCCATTCGTGTAGTAGATCGGAGTCGTTAGGTAATATTTTTTCGTTGGCGGCATGGTTTCGTTTTTATTTGTTCTTCGCGCCTTCCTGATAGCGGCGTAGGGCTTCGTTGATTACCTGTTGCAACGGTACGTTTTTTTCTACGGCTAGTTTGCGGCAGTCGTCGAATTCGGGCGCGGCGTGTTGAATGCGGCCGTTGATGCGCGAAAGTTTTATGCGGACGTCGCCGAAGGTTGTGGAGACGCTAACGTGTTCGCGCGGCAAGATGCGGCGGTGAGCGGTTGTAGTGCGTACGCCGAAGGTCGTCGTTTCCGCAAAGATCAAGGTTGTCAGCGCGCTGGCGTCTTGCGGCTTGCAGAGGACGGTAAGCAAGGTACCGGGCCGATTCTTTTTCATTTGAACCGGCGTGGTGTACACGTCGAGCGCGCCTGCGGCTAACGCCTTCTCGAGGAAATAGCCGTAGATTTGGGGATTCATGTCGTCGAGATTGGCTTCGATGACGGAGATTTCTTCGTCGAACCCGGCAACAAGTTTTTCGATAGGCTGACCGATCATGATGCGGACGACGTTGGGCTGGCCTTCGAGATCGGCGGTGCCCGCGCCATAGCCGATCGCGGAGACGGTCATCGGCGGTTGCGGGCCGAAGTTTTCACACAGCGTCGCCACGATCGCGGCACCGGTGGGCGTGGTGAGTTCGCGCTGGACGCCGTTGGAGTAGGTTGGCTTTCCTTTCAGTAAGGCGACCGTGGCCGGAGCGGGCACAGGCAAGATGCCGTGAGCCATTTTTGCTGTGCCGCCGCCGACGTTGAGCGGCGAGCAAGCGAATTTGTCGATGCCGAGTTGATGGAAGCCGATGCAGGCGCC
This sequence comes from Acidobacteriota bacterium, assembly GCA_019239815.1. The sequence continues at coordinate 345 of JAFAZL010000760.1, read as the reverse complement.
GACGATGTCGATGATGGCGTCTACGGCGCCGACTTCGTGGAAATGGATTTTGTCGAGTGGCACGTCGTGGACGTGGGCTTCGGCCTCGCCTAGCTTCTGGAAGATGGCGGTGGCGCGCTCGCGGACACGAGGATCGAGCTGCGATTTTTTCAAGATTTCGAGAATGTCGGTCAGGCTGCGCTGCGTTTTCTGGTCTTCGGCTTTGACCTTGGCGTAGGTGGCGGTGACGCCGGCTTTGCGGACTTTTTCGGCGGAGATTTCCCATCCTGGAACTTGCAGGGATTGGAGATCGGAGCGGAGGCGCGCGAGGTCGCAGCCGGCGTCGAGGAGGGCGCCGAGCGTCAT
>JAFAZL010000717.1 GCA_019239815.1 Acidobacteriota bacterium | reverse complement strand
TGCGAGCACAAGCGGCGATGGCGATTCCTCGACAACCTTTTGATGACGCCGCTGGATGGAGCACTCTCTTTCGCCCAAATGGATTAAATGGCCATGCTCGTCGCCCAAGACCTGCACTTCGATGTGACGGGGACGCTCGATGAGTTTTTCAAGGTACACCTCACCTGATCCAAATGCCCGTTCGGCTTCACTTGCGGCGCCGCGTATCGCGGATTCGAGCTCGCCCTCACTGTCAACGCGGCGCATCCCTTTGCCGCCTCAACCGGCTGCCGCTTTCAACAACACCGGATATCCGATGCCGCTGGCGGTGTGGCGCGCTTCATCGTAGTTCCGGATTCCATGCTCCGTGCCGGGGACAACCGGAGCGCCCGCTTGCATTGCCAAGCGGCGAGCCGCTGTTTTCGAACCCATCTGCTCAATCGCTTGCGATGAGGGGCCGATGAATTTGACTCCAGCATCGGCGCACGATTTCGCGAATGCGGCGTTCTCACTCAGAAATCCGTATCCCGGGTGAATCGCCTCTGCTCCCGTTGCGCCGGCGGCGTCCAAAATACGCTCCGCCGCCAAATAGCTTTCCGACGAAGGAGCGGGGCCGACGCATACGGCTTCATCGGCCATTTGGACGTGCAAAGCGCCGCGATCGGCCTCCGAAAAGACAGCAACGCTTTGAATTTCCATTTCGCGGAGCGCGCGTATCACGCGAACGGCGATTTCGCCCCGATTGGCGACCAGGACCTTTTGAAACAAGTTGAAAACGCGGCCTCGAACAAAGTTGTATCAAAAGTGGGTTCGGGCACAATGCGCGTGTGTTGCACAAACGTATTGCCGACTCTTGACTCGATTGTGATACGTTTTTGCAACGTGAATAGCCTTGAGAAACGCTCCTGAGGCAAGTTGGTGCGAAAACCCTGCTCCACGTATTCGCGCACGGTGCGATTCACTTTGGCGACCTCCGGCAATTGCTCACGAGTGATCGCCCGGTCAGGGCTCGCATCAGCGCGAATCTGCGTGCTGTCGACTGAGAGGTCGGCACCCTTTAACAGCCCAACATTCATGCATTGCTGGACGATGTGCTCGAACAGTTCGAGGAAGAGCGACGATTCCTGAAAACGGCCGTGCCGATTCTTGGAAATGTCGAGTGATGAAGAATCTCCTGGTCGAAGCCCAGACCGGAGGGGCGGCCCGTGTGGCTGTAGCTTGCCTTCAAGGTCTCGCGGACGAAAGCGAAGTCGACGTGCCGATCAATCAGCCGAAGCAGGTGATTCTCTGGAACATGATCTTCAATTCGGAAGTAGTAAAACAAAGACTCCGAACGTGTGGTTTGGCCCATCATGATGAGCAGCGCGCCTCCAGTGAATTTAGTCGAGAACGACATCAAGGGGATTGATGGAAGGATGTTCGCGGAGACTCGAAGGTCACAAAAACATTCATATGGTGTGCTGTTTTATTCTTTTGAACCGTTCTCGTACCTTGTTGGCTCGACAACGATCTGTCCAGCAGGCCTAAACATACGGGAGTCGCTTCGCTGTATAGTGGCGGGCGTGACGCAGTGCTAGCCATACGGCGACCAGAACTCCCGGAGCACAGCACCGTTCGGGCGCTCGTTCAAACCGTTGTGGACGAAATCTACGGCCATCTCTGGGCGTCACCCCCGCTAGCCATTGACGAAGAAAATTGGGGTCTTGCTTGGATAGCTATTTTGGACGAAAACATTGTGGGCATGGTGCTGACTCATCAGGAATGGATTAGCGATCTTTGGGTGTTGCCTTCCGCCCGTCGACAGGGGATTGGCGGGAAGCTGCTCGCCCAGGGTGAGGCTGAAATACGGGATCGCGGCTATCGGACCTTTCGTCTTCGAGTGGTCAAATCAAATACGGCGGCGATCCGTTTTTACCAGTGCCATGAATGGCAAGTGAAGCGGGAGTTTACTCACGAAAACCTGCCAGCCATCATGCTCGAAATGAGTAAGGAAGTGTACCGGTGAGCGTAACTATCGACTGATCCCGGTCACGTGAAAACCCCAACTAGGAAGCTCGAGCGCACAGTCGAGTTTTTCAACAGCATCGAAAGTTTGCGCAAGTATTGAGACAAACTACGTCCAGATCCCCGCGGGATCCCAGGAACAGGACGCAACCCAAATTCTGCCGTAGACAATCTACTTTTACATATCGTAGAATGGCTACACAATGAAGCAGAAGATCGACTTGCTGCAAGGAACGCTCGATTTATTGATCTTGCGTACTTTGCTCGGC
>JAFAZL010000701.1 GCA_019239815.1 Acidobacteriota bacterium | reverse complement strand
TCAAATACAATTTTCAGTCGCGCGCCGACGGGCTCGCCGTCACATTTCATCTCGATGAAGCCGACCGCATGCCGGCGTACTTCGACAATTTGCCGTGGTTCACCGATGGCGAGTTGAACGACGCAATTCGCGCGAAGCTTCCCTTCTACAACGGCACTCTTCCGGGTGCAGGCGCGGTCGTCGATCAAGCGGCGGACGCCGTCAGCCAATTTCTCGCGACGCATGGATTGCAGGCGGCGGTCGAGCACACCGTCGTCGCGAACCCGAACGGCGAAGGCACAATTCAACAATTTCACATCGAGGGCAGTTCGCTTTCGATCGCGAGCCTCGATTTCAGCGACGCATCGCTGAATACGTCGAAGGTCGTGCAGCAGCAACTCGCCGAGTTAAAGGGCAAGCCGTACTCGCGGATGGCGATCGATTTATTTTTGACCGAGCAGATTCGCCCGATCTATCAGAAGCAGGGTTATCTTCGCGCAAAGCTCGGCCCGCCAGAGATTCGGTTGACAGGAAATCCAAATCAGAAATTGCCCGAGAAGATTCCGGTGTTTGTTCCCGTGGAGGCCGGACCGGTCTACAAATGGAAGGGCGTCGAATGGTCGGGCAATTCCCTGCTCTCAACGACGACGCTTGCCGGCGACTTCGGACTGAAACCCGGAGACGTGGCCGACGGAATGGCGATTGAGGCTGGGCTTGAGAAGGTTCGCGAAGAGTATGCGCATGTCGGCTACCTTGAAGCGAAGATCGATCCAATCGCGACCTACGACGACCAAGCGCACACAGTTTCGTATCGCGTGCGCATCGATGAAGGTGGGTCATACAAATTCAATGCGCTGACGATCACCGGCTTGTCGCCCGGCGCCGAAAAGAAGCTACGCGATGCCTGGAGCATTCCGCAGGGCGAAGTCTTCGACAAAACGACTTTCGAGGATTTTCTGACCAAGCTCGAAACCAAGCCACACGATATTTTCGGCACGCTGCCCGTGCACTACGACAACGTCGGCCACTGGGTTCAGCCCGACGACGCAAAGCACACCGTCGACGTCCTTCTCGATTTTAAATAGCGTCTCTTGTAGGGGCGCAGCATGCTGCGCCCCAAGCCCGCACGATCTCACTGCGTCTCGCGTCTCACCATGACGTCCCCGCATCCAACCTTTGCGCTATACTGAATTTTCAAATGGCCGCCAACGTCCAAATCCGAATCTCGCAAGAAAACGGCCGCTCCGCCGACGAAAAAGAGCGCCAGCTCCTCGCGAATCTTACCGAACTGCCGTCCGTAATCGTTGCACTCTCAGGAGGTGCCGACTCCGCCTATCTCGCGTGGGCCGCCCAAAAAGCGCTCGGCAATCGCGCGCTCTCCGTCACGGCACTTTCGCCCAGCTACTCATCCCACGATCGCAACATCGTCGGGGATTTCGTTCGCGCCCAAAATATCCATCACGAATTCGTCGAGACACACGAAATGGAAAACCTGGCGTATCGCGCGAATGCCCCCGATCGCTGCTTCCACTGCAAAGATGAATTGTTCAGCGTGCTCGACAAAATTGCGTTGCAGCGTGGATTCGCCGCAACCGCATACGGCGTGAACGCCGACGACACGCTCGATTTTCGGCCCGGCCATCGCGCCGCGAAAGAACATCGCGTGCTCGCGCCGCTCCTCGACGTCGGCCTCAGCAAAAGCGAGATTCGCGAACTCTCTCAGCGCGCGAATCTGCCGACGTGGAATCGCCCGGCGTCCGCGTGCCTCGCGTCGCGCGTGCCCTACGGCACCGAAGTAACGCGCGAACGGCTCAGCTTGATCGAACGCGGCGAAGCCGTCCTCCGCGATCTCGGCTTCCAGCAATTTCGGGTGCGGCTGCACGACAACGACAAACTCGCCCGCGTCGAAGTCGCGCCGGAAGAAATGCCCCGCGCTTTCGCGCCTGAAATGGCCGCCGAAATGTCGGCTCGCCTGAAAACCGTTGGATTCGCCTACGTCGCACTTGATCTCGAGGGCTACCGGCAGGGCTCGCTCAACGAAGCGCTCGAGCGCCCGCGCCCAGATTCCCAATCGAACTCTGGCAACAGCGACTTGAGCCAGACTTGAGTCCCAGACTCTCTCGGAACATAATCACCCCAATTTCCGTATCTAGTTGTGAAGCGGTTGCCGTAAAGGTCGGTCGCTGCATGTGCCCAAGCAGCGTCAATCTGGTGCGTTGAGGAAACGTGTCCGGATGATGGAGGAATCATCATGCCCCGCCAGCGAAACATCCTCTCAGGAATTGCTATCGTGGTTTTGGCCGTTGTCGCATCCGGCTGCGAGATGGGACCCGCCGCGACTGGCGCCTTCGATCGCAGCTTCAACGTCACCGCGCCGATTCGCCTCGAACTTTCCAACGCCTCCGGCGATGTCACGATCAAGGGCAGTTCCGATAACAAAGTTCATGTTCATGGCGACGTTCGCTCTTCCGGTGTCGGCTTCGACAGTCCTCAAAAACGTCTCGACGCCATCGTCGGTAATCCTCCGGTCGAGCAAAAGGGCGACACCATCCGCGTCGGAAAGGATTTGAGCAGGATTCACAACGTCTCGATTACTTACACGATCGAGATTCCGCACGACGCGGAGATCAGTACCCAGGTTATTTCCGGCTCACAGACGATTTCGAATCTGCGCGGCCCCGTGAAAGTCGACTCCGCTTCCGGCTCGATAAAAGTGAGTGACATTGAACGCCAGACGACTTTGAACACACTGAGCGGCTCCATCGACGCGCAAAATATCGGCGATGATCTACGCGCATCGAGCGCATCGGGCAGCGTGACCGCTTCCAAAATTAAAGGCGACGTTCGCATCAGTGCGCTTTCCGGCGGAACCCAGATCATTGGTCCTGGCGGCCGAGTGGACGCAGACACAGCTACCGGCACTGTGGAAGTCCAAGGCGCGACGCGAGATGTTAAGGCGCACGCTGTTTCGGGCACCGTAAACGTGCAGGGCAATCCTGCCGAAACCAGCTATTGGGATTTGAAGACCACCTCTGGCGTCGTGCATCTCGGGGTTCCGAGCAACGCCAATTTCCGTCTCTCGGCAGAAGCGGTGTCTGGCCAGATCAAGACCGACGTGCCCATCGTCATCGAAGAGCAAGGCAAGCATTCGCTCCGCGCCCGCATGGGCAATGGCGGCGGCCGCGTCGAAGTGCACACCATCTCCGGCGAAATCCGCGTCAGCGCGTCGTAGTGTTCCGCCTCCCACTGTAGGGGCGGGGCTTGCCCCGCCCGCCATTGCGTCTTGCCCCGATCGATCAGTGACTCATGTTTCCTGCCACTCGCGCGAATCTCCTCGATTTTGCATAGAATGGTGGCAATGCAGAGCAGAGCGCGAATTCTGACGGTGCTGGTCACTTCCCTGTTTTCGGCGGCGAGCCCCTGCGTCGCGCGCACTGCCCTGCAGGCTTCCAACCCTCCAAAATCCGCCGCCAAGCAAGGCGACGCGCAAACTCATCCCACGCCCGAAGAAGAGTTGCAGCAAGCCATCGACAGTGCCGGCAATGACCGCGCCGCGCTCGTCCGCAATCTCGAAGCCTTCCTTCAAAAATATCCGGAAGCGCCGCAACGCACGCGCATCTACCGCGCGCTTGTCGAATCGAGTCTTCAACTGCGAGACAACGCCCGCGCCATGAACTACGCGGAGCGCATCATCGCGCTCAACCCCGACGACATCTCGATGACGCTCGTCGCGATCCAGCTTCTCGAACAGAATGGTAACGAAGCCGGCCTCAAGCGCGCGGTGAGTTATGCAACCCGAGTTCTCGATTTCGTGAATCGCCCCGACGACGACAAATCCCCGAAAGTTTCGCAAGCAGAATACGTTGCCAGCAAGAACCACGACCGCATGACGGTGCTCGTGTTTCGCGGCCGTCTTTACATGAAGCTGAAAGACAATGCGAAAGCGGAAAAGGATTTTGAGGACGCCTACGCCTTCGAGCCGAGCGCCGTTGCCGCCGAAAAGTTAGGTGAGATCGCGGAGCTGAACAAGGACCTGCCGAAAGCGATTCAGCAGTATGCGCGCGCTTTTTCGCTTTTCGAGGGAGCAAAAACGGCAGTGGACCGCCGTGAAACCCGTCAGCGGCTCGGGAATGTTTGGCGACTCGCGCACGGCTCAGAGGATGGACTCGGCGCGTACTTGCTGAAAACCTACGACGAACTCAACGCTGCGCCACCCAAGTCCACGGTAGCGATGAAGAATTTTGGCGTGACGGATCCTTTCGGCTTTACGTTGCGCCGCGTGAGCGACAGTTCGCCGCTGCTGCTGTCGGGCGAAAAAGGAAAGATTCTCGTCGTCAATTTCTGGGCCACGTGGTGCGGTCCGTGCCGCGCGCTCGAACCACAGTTTGATCGTGTCGCGCTGAGCTTCCAGCAAAATCGCGATCTCGTGTTTCTCGCTGCCGATTGCGACGAAGATGAAACGCTCGTCGCCCCGTACATGAAGGAAACCAAGCCGCAAATGACCGTTGTTTTTGCGGATGGCCTCGACCGGCTGTTGAGCATCAACTCTTTCCCCACGATTGTCATCATCGATCGCTCAGGAAAAATTATCTATCGTGCCGAAGGCTACGACGAAGAAGGCTCGCAGAAAAATCTCATCTCCGCGATTCACCAGGCGTTGGGCCAGGCTAGCGCATCCGCCAAATAATTTTTGCGACCGATTCAGTTCGCGGCAGCATTTGCGGCGGGGTACATCGCGGCGACTCCGCGGGCGGTGACGATCGTGTTGACGTGGATGCGAACTGTGTCTTCGACTCGGCGTGCGTACCCGCCGGCAAGCGTCGTGACGACGGGGATGCCGATGCGGCGCGCTTCCTCGAAGACTTTACGGTCGCGCTCAATCAATCCGGCTTTCGTTAGCGACAGTCCGCCGAGTTGGTCTTCGCAGAATGGATCGGCGCCGCCGACGTAGAACACCATGTCGGGCTGAAATTCACCGATGGCTTTCTGTACTGCTGGAATCAATTCGTCGAGATACTCTTCGTCGTCGGCGCGATCCCACATTTCGAGGTCGACATTCGATGGCGGCTTGTATGGCGGATAGTTGTTGAGCTGATGGATCGACAGTGTGAAGACGCTGTCGTCATCTCCAAAAATTGCCGCGGTTCCGTTGCCGTGATGCACGTCGGTATCGATCACCATCGCTTTGCGAATTGCGCCATCGGCTTGCAAGCGGCGAATTGCGACGGCCACATCGTGAATTGCGCAGAATCCTTCTCCATGATTGGCATGCGCATGATGGAAGCCTCCACCGATGTTGCAGCCGAAGCCATCGCGCAATGCCGACTGTGCCGCAAGAATCGTTCCGCCGGCAGCGAGCCAGACCGCGTCGCGTAGTTCTGTCGAATACGGCACTTCGAGTTTCGCGACTTCGTACGGTGTCAGCGTTCCGGTCTTTAGTTTTTCCACCCAGGATGGCGTGTGGACGCGCAGCAAATCTTTGTCGCTTGCTGGCTTCGGTTCGAGAAAATCCTGCGGCGTCGCAATTTTTTCTTTGAGCAAAGTCTCTGTGATGAGTCGGAATTTCTGCGACGGGAAGACGTGGGCGCCGAGATTCAGATCGTAGCGCGGGTGATAGATGAGCTTGAACGGAAGCATCGGACTTCCTGAGTTGCGGTCAATGCAGAACGAACGACGAGCTAGTTTTCGCGCTCGAGGATGAAGTCGGGCACCGTGAGCAGCGCGCGAGCATATTCCGAGTTGCTCCCATTCAGGCTGGCTTTGGCGCGACGCGCGTAGTCGTGCGCGAGTGAGCGAACACGATCGAGCGCACCCGATTCGCGAACGAGCGCGACCAGAGTTTCCGGCTTCACGGAATCGAATTCCTTTTCTTCCAAAACGCGGGCGACCAATTCGCGTGCGTGACGATGCCCGTTCTCCATTGCATAGATCAAAGGCAAGGTGACTTTGCCTTCCTTCAGATCGCTCAGGACGGGTTTGCCCAACTGCTGTGCGGAGGCGGTGAAATCGAGAAGATCATCGACTAACTGGAACGCGAGGCCGGCGTAGCGGCCGTATTCGGCGAGCGCGGTTTCATCGGTATCGTCAACGCCGCCGAGAACGGCGCCAAGACGCGCGCAACCGCTAAAGAGACATGCGGTCTTGTAGGTCGCGAGCTGCAATGCGTCTTCCTCGGTGATATCCATACGGCCGATTTTGGCGAGTTGCAGCAATTCGCCTTCGACCATTTTTTGCGTGAGATCGATCAGGACATCGAGGATCCGGAAATTGCGTTCTTCAAGCGCCATCTGGAACGACTGCATGTAGAGCCAGTCGCCGGCGAGGACGCTGCGATGATT
>JAFAZL010000690.1 GCA_019239815.1 Acidobacteriota bacterium | reverse complement strand
CGCTCCGCACAGACCGCTGTCTGGAAAATCAGCAGCGCGCTCGTTCGTCTCGCGGCGCCGATCCTCGTTTTTACGGCGGAGGAGATCTGGAAGTATCTGCCGAAGTCGGCGGAAGAGCCCGAGAGCGTCCACATGACGCTCTTTAGCGAAGAGGCCGAGCTACGCACGAATATCACCCCGAAACAAATCGCAAATTGGGAGCAGCTTGCAAAAGTCCGCGGCGAAGTATTGAAAGCGCTCGAAGCGGCTCGCAACGAAAAAAAGATCAACGCCGGGCTCGAAGCAAAAGTGCTGCTCAACGCTCCGCTTGAGCTGAAGGCCAAGCTCAAAGAGTATCTTTCGCAGCTTCCTGCCCTGTTCATCGTTTCTCAAGTCGATTTTCTCAACGCGGGCACCGGGGACTATCGCTCGGACGCAATTCCCGGCCTGGAAGTCACGATTCAGAAGGCCGAAGGGGAAAAGTGCGCGCGTTGCTGGAATTATTCGATCCACGTCGGCGAAAACAAGCGCTATCCGACGATTTGTGAACGCTGCAGCGAGGCTTTAGCCGAAATCGAGCAATCCGGCGCGCAGGACGCTGCCGCAGACTGACCGGTCGCGGCCCGTTGAGCGCCGGGCCTGGCGAAAATGCGAGTTCGGGGAAACACTCTGAGCGCAGCGCCGTCGAACATCTGAGGTTAGAAGTCGGGCACGAGAGCCAGGAGAGAAGAAAAGTTGATCATCCCAGGACGACTTCGCTGGCTCTGGCTCACCCTCGCCGTCGTCGTCGTCGACCGCGCGTCAAAGGCGTGGTTCGAAACGCAGACGTATGAAGGGTGGCATCGCGAGTTGGTCCACGACTTCATCTATCTCGTGCACAGCCGCAATCCGGGGATCGCGTTCGGCGTATTGGCCGACTCTGCGTCGCCGTGGACGCCAGTGTTTCTGATCGGTGGGTCGATCATCGTGATTGCTGCGCTGGCGTGGCTCTTCGCTGCCGGACACGCCGGCGGCACCATGACTGCGGCCGGGTTGGCGTTGCTTCTCGGGGGAGCCGCAGGCAATGTTACCGATCGCATCTTCCACAAAGCCGTCACCGACTTCTTCGAAGTTCGCTTTGGCAGCTATCACTATCCCGCATTCAACGTCGCCGACACCGCGATCGCCATCGGCGCCGCGCTCATCATTCTCGACGTGCTCTTCAGCTCCAAACACCACGCTCCCGAAGTGTCCAAGCCCGAAGCGGGCTGATGCAGTGACTCGCGATTTCGTAGCGGCACCCGACGATTCGAATCAGCGCCTGGACCGCGTCGTCGCCGCCCACTGCCCTGATCTTTCCCGCACCCGCGTCCAAGAATTAATCGACTCCGCAAACATTCTGCTCGATGGAAAGCCCGCGAAAGCCTCGCATCGCCTCCGCGGGGGCGAGCGCATCACCGTCACCGCCGAGCCGCGTCCGCCGATTCAGGCTGAAGCCGAAGACATCCCGCTCGAAATTCTGTATGAAGACGACGACGTCGTCGCCATCAACAAACCGGCCGGCATGATCGTTCACGCCGGAGCCGGAAACCACAAAGGCACGCTCGTCAACGCGCTTCTCGGCCGCGGCCAATCGCTCTCGCAAGGCGGCGACATCCTCCGCCCCGGAATTGTCCACCGCCTCGATAAGGAGACGTCCGGCATCATCCTCGTAGCCAAAAACGACCTCGCCCACGCCAGGCTCGGCGAAGACTTCCGCAACCGCAAAGTGAAGAAAACCTACATCGCCCTCGTCGAAGGCCATCTCGACGCCGCCACCGGCATCATCGACCTCGCCATCGCCCGCGATCCCAAGCGCCGCGTTCGCATGACCGCCCGCCGCAGCCTCATCCTCGCCGGCGCCCGCGAAGCCCGCACCGACTGGCGCGCCCTCGCCCGCATCGGACCCACCACCCTCCTCGAAGTCCAGCTCCACACCGGCCGCACCCACCAGATCCGCGTCCACTTCTCCGCATTGCACCATCCCGTCGTTGGCGACACGCTTTACGGCGCCGCGCACCACCTCACCGTCAATAAGCTTCCCCTCCCGTCGCTCGAAGCGAACCGCAACTTCCTCCACGCTGCAAAACTTGGCTTCGCCCAGCCCACCACCGGTGCCTGGATCGAACTCCGCGCCCCTCTCCCGGCCCCGCTCGTGAGCTTTCTCCACCAACTTGCCTCCACCGCAAATGATTCTCCGCAGAGAATTGACGCTGCGCTCGCAGCGTACCTATAATCGGGGAACATGCGTCGCGCACTGACCTCAGCCTTCCTTGCGTTGCTTTTCGCTTTCGGTGCCGTCACTACCGACCGCGCCCAACAGCCCTCTCCGCCTCCGCCGCCAACGGATCAGGCGCCCACTGACGAAAGCAATCAGACGCGCATCATCCAGACCGTCAACCTCGTCGACGTTCTCTTCACTGTCCTCAATCGCCGCAACAAACTCGTCCCCGACCTCGAAAAAGACGACTTCAAAATTTCCGACGACAAGATTCCCCAAGCCATCCGTTACTTCAGCAAGCAAACCGATCTCCCGCTCCGCATCGGCCTCTTGCTCGACACATCGAACAGCATCCGCGATCGCCTGAAGTTCGAACAGGACGCCGCCACCTCATTCCTGTTCTCCGTCCTGCGCCGCAACAAAGACCAATCCTTCGTCATGACCTTCGACGACGAGCCCACGGTCCTCCAAGGCTTCACCGACGACGCCGGTCGTCTGCGCGACGAGATCGTCAAGACCCGCGCCGGAGGCGGCACGGCCGTCTACGACGCCATTTATTACGCCTGCGAAAAAGAACTAAGCCACCCGCCGCGCCCACCTGGCGATCAGCCCGACGTCGTCCGCCGCGTCATGATCGTCATCAGCGACGGCGACGACAATCTCTCTTCGCACACCCGCGCCGAAGCCATCGAAATGGCGCAGCGCTACAGCGTCGTCATCTACACGATCAGCACCAGCACGCAGTGGATTCAGTTGTCGCAGACGAACCCCGACAAGCTCGCCGACCGCAAGACGCACCTCACCGAAGGCGACAAGATTCTCGCCGACCTCGCCGAAGAAACCGGCGGCCGCGCGTTCTTTCCTTATCATGTCGACGATTTAGACCAGTCGTTTCAGGACATCGGCGACGAGCTTCGCAATCAGTATTCGATTGCTTACATTCCCACCAACTCGACCCTCGACGGCAAGTATCACCGCATTCGTATCGAGACGCCCGACCACAAGGGCTACCAGGTCCGCGCACGTCGCGGCTACTACGCCAGGGCGAATTCGACGCCTGGCCACAATCCCAGCAACGAGACCGCACCGACCGGCGCCTCAACCCCCTCCGGCCATCGATAACATACGGATCAAGCTGTCATCCTGAGCGCCATCCGAGGGACGGCCGAAGGACCTCAACGGTTACACCGGCGCAAGCCTGCGCCGCAAGCGCACCGATCTTCGACTGAAATGTGTGACTACCCTGCCGGATAAGTCGTTCTTTCGTTGAGGCTTTGCTTCTTTATTTCGCCTTTGCCTTACTTCGCTTTTCCCGTATCCCTCAGCAGAATCGCATCCGCCTCGATGTGCGCCCGCTCGATCGCAATCTGCGACCCGTCTACTGAAAAATCGAAGCGCGCAATCTTCTCGGAAGTGAAATGCGTCAACTGTCGAAAATTCGAGCCCGCGCTCAGCGGCTGCTCCCACAAATTGTCCACGCCGTTTTCGCGCACGGTGTAGACGATCGACTTTCCGTCCGGCGAGAACGCGATCGGATCCGAAGCGCGCATGTCGATGTCGTGATATGCCAGCTTCTTATCGGCGATGCTGAATATATTCAGCACCAATTTGTGGTCCAGTTCTCGCACATCGAGTTGTGCCACGAACTTTCCATCGCGCGAAAGGTCATAACCCGCCGAAGGCTCGCTGTTCACCGTCTCCGGACTCCCGCCGTCAATCGAGACTCGCTTCAGCGCCATATTTTCGGGAATCGAAATGTAGTAAACCCATTTCCCATCCGGGGAACACGTCGGATATTGCTCGTTTCTCCCGTTCGTCAGTTGCACCGGATTCGCGCCCGACGCGTCAGCACGCCATAGGTTTAGCGATGCGGTCCCCGCGGCAGCGAATTTTCGATAGACGAGATATTTCGTGCCGCATGGCGCGCTTTGATTCGGCGCTCCCGACTTGTCCGAGAGCAACACTGCTTCGCCCCCAGCCGGATCGACCAGCTTCACGTCGCCACCCTGGGGGACAATCAGCTTTCCATCCGGCATCCAGTTCCACTGCCAGATATTCAAATGAGACATCAACTTCACAGGTTTCAACTCGTCGGGTTTGGAAGCGGGCGCGACACCGAGGCTGAAAATATATTGGCTCTCGGTTGCCGCAATCATTTTTCCGCTCGCCGAGATACTCGGATGCAGGTACGTATTCGTGTCGGTCGTCAGCGCGCGCCATTCGCCCTTTGGGAAGCTCACAAATCCCAACTGGCGTTGTAGCAATCCCATCTCGCGCGATGCAGCGGAAACGATGAAGCCGCTTCCTCCGGGAAGCCACGCCGGCTCGTAATAAATC
>JAFAZL010000686.1 GCA_019239815.1 Acidobacteriota bacterium | reverse complement strand
GTTTTGCTGGCGGCAAACTTCACTCCTTCGCCGAACGCGACGCGCCGGTACGCCGTTTCTTCGTGTACCTGCACGCCAATCTGATAAACGCTTTCGCCGCGCTCATTCGAACCGGCCTGCGGCGTCACGACTAGATGTATCGGCTGTCCCTTTCGCTCGATGTCGAGCGACAATGCCTTCCCGCCGGAACCACGCACACGCTCGGTGAACTGCCCCCACCACTGAATCGGCTGCCCGTCGACAGCAACGATGGTGTCGCCTTCCTTCAAGCCGCCGCGTGAAGCCGGCATGCCCGGAGCCACATCCTCAAGCACCGGCTTCATCGGAGCGAAACCTAGCAGCTGCTCAGTGTCTTTCTGGGCGGCAACGGGAATTTCCAGTGAGCGTTTCTGACCCGCGCTTTCGACTTCGACTGAAATTTTCGAATTTGGTTCCGCTGCCGTGACCTGCTTCGCCGCCGCGGTCCAGTCCGGATTTTGCTCACCGTTGATCGCAATCACGCGATCGCCGGCGGCCAAACCAGCATGCGCCGCCGCCGAGTTCGCCGGTACCGCCGTCACGACGACCGGTTTGTCTTCGAAAACGGGATAAGGGATGCCGATCGCTACGAAGTAAACGGACAGCAGCAAAATTGGGAACACGAGATTTACAGCTGGCCCGGCCGCTGAAATCACGGCGCGCTGCCAGCGCGGTTTGCTCATCAGCTCATCGGGGGCACCTGTCGCGTGCTCCCCCAAATCAGTCGGCGGTAATCGGAGCGCGGTCTCAGCAGCGGTTTGGACCGTATCCATAACTTTGCCGGGAGCTTCGGCTTCAGCCGCCGCGCGACTAGTCGACCAGCGACTCGACGAATCGATATCCGTCGGATCCTGCCCCGCCATCCGCACATAACCGCCCAGCGGGATGATGCTGATGCGATAATCCGTATGGCCGCTCTTCCATCCAAACAGCCGCGGCCCAAATCCGATCGAAAAAACATCCACGCGCACGCCGAACATCCGCGCCGCGATAAAGTGTCCCCACTCGTGTATGAGAATCATCACTCCCAACACGAGGCTGACGCCGATCAACAAATCCATGCTTGCGGTTCTCTTTCCGTCGCGCCCTCTCGGATGGATACGTGCTTAGGGCGCACCTGGATCGAATTTACGATGCTGCGGCAGCTGCCACTGCCACTCTCTCCACTTCCTCTTTGGCCATTCGACGCGCCTCCAAATCGGCTGTAAGCACGTCGTCCATCTTCTCGAATCGCACCCAAGGCATCCGTCCGAGCACTCGCTCGATCACCTCGGGAATACCAAGGAACGGCAGTCTCCGCTCCAGAAACGCTGCCACAGCCACTTCGTCGGCGGCATTCAGTGCGCACGGCATTGCGCCACCCTTCTTCATCGCTTCCCTGGCCAGGCGTAAGCAGGGGAACCGCCTCGTGGAGACCCTTGCGAAATCGAGACGGCGGAGCTTCGACCAATTTAGAGCTACCTGGTTCGATGCCACCCGCTCCGGATAGGTTAACGCATACTGGATGGGCATCCGCATGTCTGTTGGGCCCAGTTGTGCCAAAACGGAACCGTCTACGAACTCGACCATCGAGTGGATCGTCGACTGAGGGTGAATGACCACGTCAATTTGGTCCGGACGCATGCCGAACAGCCAACGCGCCTCGATGACCTCAAAGCCTTTGTTCATCATGGTTGCCGAATCGATGGTGATCCGGCTGCCCATCTTCCAGTTGGGGTGATTCAGGGCTTGCTCCGGAGTGACTTCCTTAAGCTTGGCCAGTGGGGCCTTGCGAAATGGTCCGCCCGATGCGGTCAGCACCAGCCGCAGCACTTCGCGATGCTCACCGCCGCGCAGGCATTGATGCACCGCGTTGTGCTCGCTATCGACCGGCAATAGCTCCTGCCCAGCCTTCTTCGCAGCAGCCATGACGAGTTCGCCCGCCGCGACCAGCACTTCCTTGTTCGAAAGCGCGATGATCTTCCCGAGCTTGACCGCCTCGTAGGTCGCCTCAAGACCGACGACCCCAACAGCAGCCGACACCACAATGTCCGCGGCGGCGTGGGTTCCGACGGCCAGCATTCCCTCGCGGCCATGATGAATTGCCGGCAGCGGCGAGAGGCCTTTTGCCCTCAACCTCGCAGCAAGCTCATCGACTTTAGCCGCGTCTCCGACCGACACGACTTCCGGCTTGTGGCGCTCAATCTGCCCGACCAACTCGTCCAGATTGCCGCCCGCGGCCAGCGAGACCACGCCAAATCGTTCCGGCATCGCTTCGACTACAGACAAGGTCTGTCGCCCAATCGACCCCGTCGAACCCAAAATCGCCAATTTGCGAAATTCCGCCATCAAACCTCGAAAAGGATTAGGCCCCGAACAGAATCCAATAATAACAAACGACCGGGATCGCCAATATCAACGCATCAATACGATCGAGGATGCCACCGTGCCCCGGCAATAGGGTCCCCGAGTCCTTCACGCCCACGCTACGCTTGTAGGCTGACTCCAGCAAGTCGCCAACCTGCCCGGCCACGTTACCCACCGCTGCTATAGCCAGCATCTGCCCCATCGGGACGCCAATCCATTTCGAAAAGGCTACGCCTACCAGCAGCGACCCGGCAAACCCACCGACCGCCCCCTCCCAGGTTTTCTTAGGACTTAGAATCGGTGCAAATGGATGTTTCCCGATTGCCCTGCCAACGAAATACGCAGCCGTGTCGCCCGCCCAAGTGATCACCAGCGCGAATAACAGCAGCTTTGGCCCGATTCCCTTCACTCCATGCAACGTAACAGCGAAGCTCAGCGGGAACGCCACGAGCAACAACGCGCTCGAACTGATTCCCGCAGCAGCCAAGGATTCAACCAACGGACGCCGTGTAGCTAACGTCAGTGTTGCAATTCCCAGCACGAACAGCATCAAGACATCATCGGTGCCGTGCGCAGCGCCTGGCGGGATGACGTAGCGCCCGGGAATCCACAGTGACGGAACCCGCAGCCATTCAGCCGAAACCGCCGCCCAGCGCACGTAGACGAGCAGTACCGCGCAGATCAATGTCCACACCCGATACGCTCGGTGCCCGATTGCATCGCCCAGCGCAAAATACTCGATCATCGCCAGCACAATGATCGCGGCCAGCGCCACCGCAACCCACGCCGTCGATGCATAGAGCACCAGTCCCACAACAAACGGGATCAGCACAACGGCTGTAGCCACTCGCTTCCAAGTCATTCCTAAAATTCCCTTAAACCGCCAATAGACAGACAATCGCAGAGCGCTCTGAACGTTCCGCGCGTCACAAATCTCCATCCAGTCGCAATCCGACCGTCAACTAACCTACGACAAAGCCTTCAAATGAAAAAGGAAGCAAAACAGAAAAGTTCCAACTACTCGCCGGCCACGCGGGGCACCCGCGAATCCGATCCGTCTTCGCCGATTCCGCCATAGCGCCGTTCGCGCCTCTGAAAATCCAAAAACGACTCCAGCAGCCGCGCTCGATTGAAGTCGGGCCAGAGCGTGTCCGTAACGAATATTTCGGCGTATGCGATCTGCCACAACAGGAAATTGCTCACCCTCATCTCGCCACTGGTACGAATCAACAGGTCCGGATCCGGCAAGCCAGCCGTATACAGCCGCTGCGAAACCTCTTCTTCGGTCACCGGAGCCGTGCTTCCCTGTGCCTTCCGCTCTTCGAGAATCGCATTCGCCGCATCGACAATTTCAGCGCGCCCGCCGTAGTTCAACGCCAGGCACAAAACCATTCCGCCATTTCCCGCCGTCTTCTCTTCGGCTGCCTTCATGTCCTGCTGCACGCCGATCGGCAACTCGCTCGACCGCCCGAGAAAACGCATCCGGATATCGTTCCGCTGAATCAGGGGCATCTCCGTCCGCAAATACTCACGCAGAAGCTGCATCAGAAAATCGGTTTCGGTCTTCGGCCGCCGCCAGTTCTCCACCGAGAACGCATACAGCGTCAGCGCCTCAATATTGAGTCGCGCGCACGTTTCAATGATCGTTCGCGTCGTCTGCGCCCCGACCTTGTGCCCGGCCACGCGCGGCAAGAGCCTCCGTTTTGCCCAGCGCCCGTTGCCGTCCATGATCACCGCGACATGCCTCGGCAATCGCGCCAAATCCAGCTTGGCTAGCAGCTCGGCTTCTTCTGCAGTGACGGTTCCGAGGGCAGCAGGTGTGGCAACTTGGAGTGTGACGTGCGATTTCATCAGGTCGCGTGGCGCGTTGTCTAGTCCGCGCAAATCTTCTTTACGCCGCAAAGTTAACATGAGCCTCGGCAGTGGCGCAACGCCTCCGGCTCGACCTCGCTATCAACCCGCCAACATCGCGAGCGCGTAGACCGCTTGTTTCGATGCGGGAACGCAGCCGGAAGGCGCGCTTCCTTCATTGCAAATCAAGGTGGCGAGGCCCCAACCACGCTGGGAAATACCGACGTATACACCACCACAAACGTCAGCAGAATCATCGCAATCGCCGTGATCCAGGCCACGATGTTGAACGTCGTGGTGTTGACGTACTCGCCCATCAGGTCGCGCCGATTTACCAGCAGCAAGATAAAGATCAGCACGACCGGCAGCCACACTCCGTTCCCCACTTGCGAAAAAATCAAAATCTTCCACAACGGCGCATTCGGGAGCAGAACGATTCCCGCGCCAACCGCGATCAGAATCGTATACAGCCAATAGAAGATCGGCGCCTCTTTGAATTTGTGATCGATGCCGGCTTCAAAGCCTAGCCCTTCGCAAATCACGTGCGCAGTAGAGAGCGGCAAAATCGACGCCGCAAACAGCGACGCGTTCAGCAATCCAAACGCGAACAAAATCCCAGCCCACTTTCCTGCCAAAGGTACCAGCGCTGCCGCAGCCTCTGCTGCATCCGTGATCGATCTCTGCCCGCTTACGTAAAGCGTCGCCGCTGTGCAGACGATAATGAAAAACACGATCACCATGCAGCTGATGCTTCCGATCAATACGTCTGCGCGCGCCTGCGGATATTGCCGCACCGACACCTTTTTCTCGACGAATCCCGCCTGCATGTAAAAGAACTGCCAAGGAGCAATGGTTGTACCGACCAGGCCGGTCAGCATCACCAAGTACCCAGGATTGAAATGCATCGTCGGAATAACTGTATGCCGCGCCGCCTCCAGCCAATCCGGTTTTGCAAAGATTGCCGACGCCACATACGAGAGATACAAGACGCAAGCCGCAAGGAACACGACCTCGACCTGGCGGTACGTTCCGCGCAAAACCAAGACCCAAACAAGCACCGCTGCAATCGGCACGGAAATATATTTGCTGACGTGAAAAATCTGCATGGCTGCCGCTATACCGGCAAATTCCGCAACGACGTTCGCCAGATCGACGAAAAACCCCGTGATCATCACAAAGAACGTCGACCGGAACCCAAACTCCTCGCGAATCAGGTCCGACAGCCCCTTGCCCGTCACCACGCCCATGCGCGCGCACATTTCGCCCGTCACGTACAGCGCGATCGTCATCGGTATCAGCGACCACAGCAGCGCGTAGCCATACTGCGCGCCCGATTGCGTGTACACCGAGATTCCACCCGCGTCGTTATCGACGTTCGACGTGATGATCCCCGGGCCGACCACAGCCAACAACAACGCAATGCGTTTGCGCGATGAACGAAGACGCTTCTGCAGGTCCGTGCCGCGTTCACGCAGCCCGTCGACCTTCGCCGAGATTGCTTTCCAGTTCATCGCGCTAACTAGCACTCATTTCAAAAACGCACGGTCCGATCGATGAAAAACTACTTCGCCACCAGCCGCGACACGACGTCATCCACCGCGATCGTTCCAATCGGGCGCTGAGTTTCGTCCACCACCGTCAGCGTCCGCAAGTTGTATTTGTCGAACAACTCAAACACCTCGGTCTCGTCCGCGTTCGCCTGCACGCTCAAAAGCGGCTCCAGCTTCAAGTCGCGGATCGACTGTTCCGGGGCGGCCATCAGCAACCTCGCGATGGTGACGATGCCCGAAAATTGTGCGGCGCTGTCGAGGAGCACCACCGAATCGAGTTGATCGAGGTTTAAATCTTGTGTCCGCATCCAGTTCAACACTTCATCGCGAGTTGCGGTTTCGCCCAGGAACACGAACTCGGTGTTCATCAGGCCGCCTGCGGTCGAGGGATCGAACGAAAGCAACTCGCGCACGTCTTCCGCTTCCTGGCCCGGCATTTCCTCCAGCAACTCTTCCGACGTTTCCTTTGGCAAGTCTGCCAGCAAGTCTGCAGCCGCGTCCGGAGCCATTTCCTCCAGAATGTCGGCCGCTTTTTCGGGATCGAGTTTCTCGACGATTTGTCGGGTCAGCCGCTCATCTAATTCTGCTAACACTTTCCCCGCCATCTCCTCATCCAGCGAAGCAATAATGCCCTGGCGCTCTGCCGCCGACAGTTCTTCCATCATCTCGGCCAGGTCTGCCGGGTGCAGGTCCTCGAGCTTCTCGTGCGTAATCCGCAGCTTCACCCGTCGCAATGGATCGGGCTCGATCAAATTCACAAATTCCCAACGAATCGTTCGTTGGGGCAACCGGCTCTGTAATTTCCGCACAACGGACGGCGACACGACGCCCTGCAGCAAACGCCGCACGGCTCCCGGCAGCCCGACGTCTACTTGGGTCAACCGCAACTCCACATTTCCATTCGTCCGCTGCTCCGCCAGGTCCACATCATTTACGCGAACGACTTTCCGTCCTTGCGTGTCGATGATCTGCTGATCGAGCAAATCCTTGCGAACCGCCAGCCACCCTTCGTTTGGCTGGTACAGTTCCAGCGCCATCTCACTGCAATTCAATCGAATCGTCCCCGGCGCCACCGTCGCGATCTGGTCGTACTTCGCCACGAGCGGCTGAAAGCGCCCGCGCGACAGCAACAGCCGCGACACGCGGTTGGGCTGGTCCGCCGGCTCGATGAAAAACTCCCGAACACGACCCACAAAATTTCCTTGGTCGTCGTAGGTCTCTGCTCCCATCAACTCCGTGGCATACAACTGCATATCAGCCTCTCAGTTCCACGAACTTCTTCGACAAACTCCGAGTCTGTGTAGGGGCGCAGCATGCTGCGCCCCATGTCCGCAAGATCGGTCCGAGTCGCCGCCTTCTGGACTACTTCAAAATAAAAATCCCGCCGCCGTCATTTCCTCCGGCTGCGGGCAAGTGCCTCATACGAATGTACTTACCTTTAGCCGGTCGTGAACCCTCCCCACGCGTCCGTGCGCACGATATGCATCAATTCGTGCGACGCCTCTCGAACACCCTCAGCCGCCTGTGCCGCAACTTCGGCAACCAGTCTCACCCTGCGGGGCCCAGGCTCGAGTTCGCTAGACGCGGACATCGGTAGAAAATTCACTCCAATTGCTTGATAAGCCCTCACGTGCCGTGGTGTCAAGGAAAGAATGACGAAAATTCGGACGCAAGCATCATTTTTTCTGCGCGTTACGACACATCGTGGCGAAACTTCTAAAATGTGAGCTTGCTCATCGCAACTTTGTGATCGGTACAAGCGAATCGCGCCCCCGATTCGCGTCACTTCTGTTTGCGAAACACCATGTCCCCGACTTTCTCTCCGCGCCGCGTGCATTCTTCCGCATACAATCGCAAATAATTCGTCACGACGTAATCGTCCTTCGAGAACCCCAATAATTTCGCCGCCCGGTCAATCGCCTTCGACGGTCCTTCCAACTCGACAAAATTCCCAATTGGTGTCTCGTCCAGTTCAATCACTAGTCCCTTCGCCCATCGCGCCGGCGTCGGTAGTCGAAACGTCGTCCTGTACTTTTCGTAGTGGAATGACTCCGCCATCCCCAATCTGGTAAGGATCAGCCCGAGGGCTTTCTGGTCTCCGACCTCCAGCTCAATCTCTTCGCGAACCTTGTGGTCCTGCCCGTATCCATGGAGCCGAGACGAATCCCGCCTTGTGTCAGAGCCACCCTCCTTCACAGGTCCCTTGAACGTTAAAACGAATCGCCGTGTCCTCTTCGGTCCTGACCGATCCGTCGGCGTCTCCACCCGAATACGCAACAACTCATCTCGGCCT